>CAVFBE010000044.1:0-14048 GCA_963620745.1 Muribaculaceae bacterium
GACCGAAGACGGGGAAAACGGCACTTACTTCCTGAACAGCAAGGACATGTGCATGATTGAGCACATTCCGGACCTGGTCAATGCAGGTATTAACAGTTTTAAAATAGAGGGCCGCGCAAAATCTTCCTTTTATGTGGCCGCCGTTACCAACGCATACCGCTGTGCCATAGACGGGTATCTGGCCAACCCATCGGATACCTATCAGCCAGAACCCTGGATTGTGGAGGAAACCAAAAAAATCAGTTACCGGGATTACTGCACAGGCTTCTTTTACGGCCCACCGGAGGAAGACGCCAATATTTACTATGACGGCATTTACATCCGTAACTGGGACATCATTGCCAACGTCCTGGACTCCGACGGAACCTACCTTACCGTAACCCAGCGGAACCGTTTCTTCCAAGGGGAAGAGCTGGAAGTGCTTTCTCCCGGTGTAAAGCCCCATTCCATCACTGTACAGGAAATGTATAATGAAGACGGAGAATCCATCTCAGTAGCGCCTAACCCAATGGCAACCATTCGGATTTTGTGTCAGGAACGCATTCCGAAAGGTTCTATTTTAAGGAAGTGCAGGAAGGAGACCTGACCCATGGCCACCATTCGTGAAGAAACCGAACGTTATCAGGATTTGTTTTTCTCTTCTTATGCCATGCGAGTTACGGACACCAAAGGCCGCGTGCGGCCGGAGCCGGACGATGATTTCCGAACGGCTTACCAACGGGACCGGGACCGCATTATCCACTGCAACGCCTTTCGGCGGCTGCAACACAAAACACAGGTCTTTCTTGCACCTATGGGAGACCATTACCGTACCCGCTTAACCCACACGTTGGAAGTAGCACAGATTGCACGTTCCCTTGCCCGTGGCCTGCAGTTAAATGAAGATTTGACAGAGGCCATTGCGTTAGGACATGACCTTGGTCATACGCCCTTCGGTCATGCCGGTGAACGGGCCCTGCGGGAAGTCCATCCCGGTGGGTTCCGCCACTATGAGCAGAGCCTGCGGGTTGTAGACCTTCTGGAAAAGAACGGAAATGGGTTAAACCTGACCTATGAAGTACGGGACGGCATTTTATGTCATACCGAAGGAAAAGAAGCTGACACCCTGGAAGGGCGTATTGTCAAGATTAGTGACCACATCGCCTTTCTGAATCATGATATAGACGACGCCATCCGCGCCGGACTCTTCACGGAATCTGACATTCCCGGCCAGATCCGCAACACCCTGGGCAAAAGCAAGGGAAAGCGGATTGACACCATGGTACGGTCAGTTATCCAGAACACAGACCGCAACGTGCACATGGATCCGGCTGTAGAGCAGGCCTACCTGGACCTGCGGGAGTGGCTGTTTGAAAATGTTTACACCAATCCTATTTGCAAAGGAGAAGAAGGTAAAGCCAAGGCCATCATTCAGCAAATGTATCACTACTTTGTGGAACGGCCGGAGGAATTGCCGGAGGACTACAAGCAGATTGTAGAAACAGAAGGTGCAGCCCGCGCTGCCTGTGACTACATTTCCGGTATGTCGGACCGGTATGCTTTATATGTATATGAAAACTTGTTTGTACCCAAGCCCTGGGCGGAGGTATAAAACAGAACAATAAAAAGGAGGGAGCGTCATGCCGAGACTGACAGAAGAATTTCTGGACACGCTGCGTCAGCGGCTGGACATTGAAGAGTTCATCGGCGGCTATGTTGCGCTCCGCCGGCGGGGACGCCTTTCCAAAGGGCTGTGCCCGTTTCACAGTGAAAAAACACCGTCGTTTACCGTTTATCCGGATACGCAATCCTTTTATTGCTTCGGCTGCGGCAAGGGAGGGGACATTATTACCTTTACCAGGGAAATTGAAAACCTGGATTATCTGGATGCTGTTAAGCTGCTGGCTGACAAAGCCGGGCTGTCGGTACCAACCGAGGATTATGATGACACCCTGTCCAAAAAGCGCGCCAGGATGCTGGCAATGAACAAAGAGGCAGCCCATTTCTTTTATGCCTGCCTAATCAGTCCGCAGGGAAAAGCCGGATTGCAGTACTGGCAGAACCAGCGGCATTTAACGCCACAGACCATTAAGCACTTCGGACTTGGCTTTGCGCCGGACGCATGGCATTCCCTGCGGGATTACATGCGGAACAAGGGATACTCAGACCAGGAACTGTACGAAGCTAATCTGGTCCGCCGCAGCGAAAAAAACGGAAACGTCAATTATTATGACAACTTCCGGAACCGTGCCATGGTTCCTATTATAGATTTACGCGGTCACGTCATTGCCTTTGGCGGACGTGTACTGGATGATTCCAAACCAAAGTATGTCAATACCTCTGACACCTTGGTTTACAAGAAAAGTCAGGCTTTATTTGCCCTGAACTTTGCCAAAAGCGCCGGAAAAGACAGCCTGATCCTCTGCGAAGGATATATGGATGTCATTGCTTTGCACCAGGCCGGTTTCACCAATGCGGTGGCAGGCCTTGGAACAGCCCTGACAGACGAACAGGTGCGCTTACTTTCCCGGTACTGTAAAGAAGTCATTTTGTCCTATGACAATGACGAAGCCGGACGAGCTGCCACGGAGAAGGCACTGGAAAAATTTGACCGCACCGGTCTTTCCATTCGCTCTTTACAACTGGCCGGCGGAAAAGATCCGGATGAAATTCTTCAAAAATTCGGCGCAGAGCGCTTTCAGTCTATTTTGGACGGTGCTGCCAATGAAACCGAGTACAGACTGTTGGAAAAGCGAAAGAAGTACAACCTTGGCACAGATGACGGCAGGGTACAATACCTGCGGGAAGCCGTGCCTATCCTGGCTAAACTGGACTCTCCGGTGGAACAGGATATTTATGCCTCCCGGCTTTCGGAAGATCTGGGCGTCAGCAAAGAAGCTATTCTTTTACAAATCAAGGACGTTACCAGAAAGCAGAAACGGAAGGCAGAACGGGTTGACTTCGGTGCACTCCGGCATGAATTTGACCGGTATCCGGCTGCCCAAGGCCAAACAGGCACCGTAAGTCTGAAAACGGTCAAAGCCGAAGAAACCATAGTGTCCCTGTTGCTTAACAATCCGGATTTTTACCGGAGTGTGCAGCAGGATCTGTCTCCGGAAGATTTTCCAACTGCCTTTTACAGAAAAGCCTACGAAGTCATTCGGAAACGGATCAGCAGCGGACGGCCGCTGGACCTGATTTATCTTTCTTCGGATTTCTCTCCGGAGGAAATGAGCAAACTGGCCGGCCTGCAGACAGACAGCGTCCTGGTGTCTAACACACAGGAAGAGCTGCGTGATTGCATCGGCGTCCTGAAGGCAGGGCAGGGGAAAGAAGCCCCCGTGGATCCCGCCACACTCAGCGATGATGCCTTCCGGGACTTGTTCAAAAATCATGGATGAACATCCAAAAACAAAGAGGAGTACGTATATGGACGAAAAAAAGCAAAAAGTCATTGACCGACTGATTGAACAGGGCAAGGCCCAGGGAAAACTGTCCACTAACAACATCGATTCCGCCATTGTGGAAATTGATCTGGACATTGATGAACTGGACAAGCTGTATGACACGCTGGAAAATAATAATATTGAAATCATAGACGACCTCGGCGATGCAGCACTGGAGTCTTTGAACTTTGAAGCAGAAACCACCAAGACCTCTGAAACCGGAGCGGTGGCAGATGCCAGTAAAAACGCTGCCATGGATGACCCGGTAAAGGTTTACCTGAAGGAAATCGGCCGGGTGCCCCTGCTGACCCCGGAAGAAGAAATTGAACTTGCCATCCGGATTGCCGACGGCGATGAAGAAGCCAAGAAAAAATTAGCAGAATCCAACCTTCGTCTGGTTGTTTCCATTGCCAAGCGGTATGTCGGCCGCGGCATGCAGTTCCTGGATCTGATCCAGGAAGGCAACCTTGGCCTGATTAAAGCCGTAGACAAGTTTGACTACACCAAGGGCTTTAAGTTCTCTACCTATGCCACATGGTGGATCCGTCAGGCTATTACCCGTGCTATTGCGGACCAGGCCAGGACCATCCGGATCCCGGTTCACATGGTAGAAACCATTAACAAGGTAAAGAAGACCAACAGTCAGCTGTTGCATAAGAACGGCCGTGATCCAACGGCAGAAGAAATTGCTGCAGAAATTGATATGCCGGTAGAAAAGGTGCGGGAAATCCTGCGGGTAGCCCAGGAACCGGTCTCCCTGGAAACGCCAATCGGTGAAGAAGAAGACTCCCACCTTGGGGATTTCATTCCGGATGATGATGCCCTGGCCCCGGCGGACGCAGCTTCCCAGCTCCTCTTAAAAGAACAGCTGGCGGATGTGCTGAAGACGCTGACGCCAAGAGAAGAAAAAGTCCTTTCCCTGCGCTTTGGCCTGGAAGATGGTCATCCGCGCACACTGGAAGAGGTTGGCAAGGAATTTAACGTTACCCGTGAACGGATTCGTCAGATTGAGGCCAAAGCGCTGCGGAAGCTGCGCCACCCAAGCCGCTCCAAAAAGCTGAAGGACTTCCTGGACTAATACGCTTGTGGTATACGGCGGTTACTGACTCGCCGGAAAGAAAAAAAGAACGGTCTCCGGCCCTGGAAAAGGGGAAGGAGGCCGCCTTTTTTGCACGCAAAAGAAACACCCGGCGGCGCTTATAACTTATTTTTCGACTGGGATTGACTATTTTAATGATAGCTCTTGACGGGGTGGGGCAAAATCATTAAAATATATGCTACTTTATAACGGAAAGTAGCGTCTTTCCGAAATACAAGAAAACCGCATGGTTACACCAAAAACCGGCGTTTTCAAACTAACGAACGGAGTGATTACGGCCTATGGTAAATGTGAAAGCAACACAACTTGGCACCACCACCCGTATGAATTTTTCCAAAATCAATGAGGTAATGCAGATGCCGAACCTGATTGAGGTGCAGAAGAATTCTTATCAGTGGTTCCTTGATGTCGGTCTGAAAGAGGTATTCAGAGACATCGGTGAAATTACGGATTATACCGGCAACCTGGTACTGGAATTCGTAGATTACACTATGGATGAAGAACCCAAGTATTCCGTAAAGGAATGCAAGGAAAGAGATGCCACTTACGCTGCTCCTATCCGTGTAAAAGCCCGCCTTTTCAACAAGGAGACGGGGGAAGTCAAAGAAAGTGACGTTTACATGGGTGACTTCCCGCTGATGACGGAAAGCGGTACCTTTGTTATCAATGGTGCAGAACGTGCCATTGTTTCCCAGTTAGTTCGTTCTCCTGGTGTTTACTACGGAATGAACTATGACAAGACCGGTAAAAAGCTGTTTACCACAACCGTCATTCCGAACCGCGGTGCCTGGCTGGAATATGAAACCGATCAAAATGACCTGTTCTATGTCCGCATTGACAAGAATCGCAAAATTTACATTACTACCTTCATTCGTTCCCTGGGTCTGTCCAGCAACCAGGAAATCTTAGATTTCTTTGGCGGCGACGAACGCATTATGGCTACCCTGGAAAAGGACACCACCAAGAACGCAGAAGAAGCTCTTCTGGAAGTTTACAAAAGACTTCGTCCGGGCGAACCTCCAACACTGGAATCTGCACAGCAGCACCTGGACAATTTGTTCTTTGATGCACACCGTTATGACCTGTCTCGCGTAGGCAGATACAAATACAATAAGAAACTGGCCATTTCCAAGCGTCTGGCCGGCAACAAACTGGCTGATACCCTGGTTAACCCGGCAACCGGTGAAGTGCTTGCCGAAGCAGGAGAAGTTATTTCCAAGGAAAAGGCCTATGAAATTGAACAGGCCGGTATCATGTCCCTTGATCTGGACGTGGAAGGCAAAGAAGTCAGAGTAGTCGGCAACGGCATGGTAGACATTGCACCGTTCATTACCGAATACAACCTGACGAAGGAAGAACTGGAAAATATCGGCATTAATGAAAAAGTCCGTTTCTCCATTCTTGCTGAAATCCTGGAAGAGGATATTAAAGACAAGGACGAATTCCTCTTTACCCTTCGGGAACGCTGCGATGACCTGATTCCGAAGCACATCATCATTGACGACATTCTTGCCAGCATTAACTACCTCAACTGCCTTGGCAACCATGTTGGTACTACGGATGACATTGACCACCTGGGCAACCGCCGAATCCGTTCGGTCGGCGAATTGCTGCAGAACCAGTTCCGGATTGGCTTTACCCGGATGGAACGTGTGGTTCGGGAACGGATGTCCCTGCAGGCACAGGATCCGGAAAAGGCCACGCCGCAGGCACTGATTAACATCCGTCCGGTAGTAGCCGCCATTCGTGAATTCTTCGGATCTTCTCCGTTGTCACAGTTCATGGATCAGACCAACCCGCTGGCAGAACTGACCCACAAGCGTCGTCTGTCTGCCCTTGGACCTGGCGGTTTGTCCCGTGACCGTGCCGGATTTGAAGTTCGAGACGTTCACTATACACACTACGGCCGTATGTGCCCGATTGAAACCCCGGAAGGTCCGAACATCGGTTTGATTTCCTATCTGGCAACCTTCGCACGCATCAACACCTATGGTTTCATTGAAGCACCGTTCCGCCGAATTGATAAAAAGACCGGAAAGGTTCTGGATGAAGTTGTTTACATGACAGCGGATGTAGAAGATAACTACCGCGTTGCCCAGGCAAACGAACCGCTGGATGAAAACGGCCATTTCATTCATGACCGTGTTACTATCCGTTATCGTGACGGATTTGCAGAAGTAGACCGCAGCGTACCGGACTTCATGGACGTTTCCCCGAAGATGCTGGTTTCCGTTGCAACTGCCATGATTCCGTTCCTGGAAAACGACGACGCCAACCGTGCACTGATGGGTTCCAACATGCAGCGGCAGGCCGTTCCTCTGATGGTTACCGAAGCTGCATTTGTCGGCACCGGTATGGAATATAAAGCAGCCGTTGACTCCGGCTCTGTTATCATTGCAAAGCATGCCGGTACTGTTAAATATGTAGATGCTTCCCACATCAAGATTGAATGTGAAGACGGCAGCATTGACTCCTATGAACTGATCAAATTCATGCGTTCCAACCAGGGCACCTGCATTAACCAGCGCCCGGTTGTTTCCCGTGGCCAGAAGGTTACGGAAAAACAGGTTATTGCCGATGGTCCGGCTACTTCCAACGGTGAAATTTCCCTTGGTAAGAATGCCCTGATCGGCTTCATGACCTGGGAAGGTTACAACTACGAAGACGCCGTTCTGTTAAATGAACATTTAGTAAGAGACGACGTTTACACTTCCCTTCATATTGAAGAATATGAACTGGAAGCCCGGGACACCAAGCTTGGACCGGAAGAAATTACCAGAGACATCCCGAATGTCGGTGATGATGCCCTGGCCAACCTGAACGAAGACGGTATTATCCGCGTTGGTGCGGAAGTTCGTTCCGGTGACATCCTGGTTGGTAAGGTTACGCCAAAGGGCGAAACCGAACTGACGGCAGAAGAACGTCTTCTGCGGGCTATCTTTGGTGAAAAGGCCAGAGAAGTCAGAGATACCTCCCTTCGTGTTCCGCACGGAGAATACGGTATTGTTGTTAACGTAGAAGTATTTACCAGAGAAAATTCCGATGAACTTTCTCCGGGCGTGAACAAGGTAGTAAGATGCTACATCGCCCAGAAGAGAAAGATTCAGGTCGGAGACAAGATGGCAGGTCGTCATGGTAACAAGGGTGTTGTTTCCCGCGTACTGCCACAGGAAGATATGCCGTTCTTGCCGGATGGCACACCGCTTGACATTGTACTGAACCCGTTGGGTGTTCCGTCCCGTATGAACATCGGACAGGTATTGGAAGTAAACATGGGTATGGCTGCCCGTTCCAAGGGCTGGAAGGTTATGACTCCGGTCTTTGACGGTGCACACGAAGAAGACATCCAGTACTTCCTGTCAGAATCCATGCTGCTTGCACAGGGCTCTGACGCAGTAAAAGAACTGGTTCTGAAGTATGAAGACGAAAACGAAAAGAACGGCTTCAACCTGCTGGAACTGGTTGCTTACCTGAAGAAGAATCTGACCGAAGAGGCAGACCTGAAACTGGTAGATGCCGCCTATGAATACAGAGACGGCAAGATTCAGCTGACCGATGGTCGTACCGGTAAGCCGTTTGACAACCGCGTTACCGTTGGTGTCATGTATTACCTGAAGCTGCATCACCTGGTAGACGATAAGATTCACGCCCGTTCCACCGGACCATACTCCCTGGTAACGCAGCAGCCTCTGGGTGGTAAAGCCCAGTTCGGTGGCCAGCGTTTCGGTGAAATGGAAGTTTGGGCACTGGAAGCTTACGGTGCTGCCTATACTCTTCAGGAAATCCTGACTGTAAAGTCCGACGACATTGTAGGACGTGTTAAGACTTACGAAGCCATTGTTAAGGGACAAAGCGTTCCGAAGTCCGGTGTTCCGGAATCCTTCAAGGTTCTGATTAAGGAACTGCAGGCACTGGCTCTGGATGTAAAGGTTCTTGACAAGGACGGAGAAGAAATTGACCTCAGACAGAACTATGAAACCGATGACATCGGCTTCCGTCTGGTAGAAAATGAAGATTTCCGCCAGGTCAATGACGCCGCTACCGCAGAAGGTTACACGCTGCTGACAGCAGAAGGGGAACCGGAAGTGGAAGCTCCGGCCGAAGATCCGGAAGAAGAAACATTCAACGAAGAGTTTTAATCGGAAAGGGGTCGCCAAATGACTGACATTCAGACTACTACTAATACCACCGACGAGCTGGAATTTGATTCCATTCGTATTGGTCTTGTATCCCCAGACGAAATTCGTGCGTGGTCTTATGGTGAGGTTAAAAAACCGGAAACCATTAACTATAGAACTCTCAAACCGGAACGGGACGGCTTATTCTGCGAAAGAATTTTCGGGCCGACCAAGGACTGGGAGTGCTACTGCGGAAAGTATAAAAGAATCCGCTATAAGGGAAAAATCTGCGAACGCTGCGGTGTTGAAGTTACCAAAGCAAAGGTCCGCAGAGAACGGATGGGCCATATTGAACTGGCTGCTCCGGTTTCCCACATCTGGTATTTCAAGGGTATTCCGTCCAGAATCGGCCTGATGCTGGACCTTTCCCCAAGAAATCTGGAAAAAGTTCTGTATTTTGCCCTGTATATTGTTACGGATCCGGGTATGACTCCACTGGAAAAATACCAGACCCTGACTGAAAAAGAATATCAGGACATGAGAGAAAAGTATGAAAATGACTTTGACGCCGGTATGGGTGCAGAAGCCATTAAGAAGCTACTCTCTGAAATTGATGTAGAAGCCCTTTCCGAACAGCTGACAGAAGAACTGACCCATGCCAGTGGCCAGAAGAGAACCCGTCTTCTGAAGCGTCTGGAAGTGGTAAATGCGTTCAAGAATTCCGGCAACAAACCGGAATGGATGATCCTGGACGTTATCCCGGTTATTCCGCCGGATCTTCGTCCTATGGTACAGCTGGACGGCGGCCGTTTTGCCACGTCTGACCTGAATGACCTGTACAGAAGAGTCATCAACCGGAACAATCGTCTGCAAAGACTGCTGGATCTGGGCGCACCGGACATCATTATCCGCAATGAAAAGAGAATGCTGCAGGAAGCAGTAGATGCTCTGATTGATAACGGCCGCCGTGGCCGTCCGGTAACCGGACCGAACAACCGGCCGCTGAAATCCCTTTCTGACATGCTGAAAGGTAAGCAGGGACGGTTCCGTCAGAACCTGCTTGGTAAACGTGTTGACTATTCCGGCCGTTCCGTAATTGTTGTTGGTCCGGAACTGAAAATGTATCAGTGCGGTCTGCCGAAGGAAATGGCTCTGGAATTGTTCAAGCCGTTTGTTATGAAGCGCCTGGTAGAAACCGGCGTAGCCGGCAACATCAAGTCTGCCCGTAAAATGGTAGAACGTTCCAAAGACGAAGTATGGGACGCACTGGAAGTTGTTATCAAAGACCATCCGGTTATGCTGAACCGTGCACCAACATTACACCGTTTGGGTATCCAGGCCTTTGAACCGGTTCTGGTTGACGGCCGTGCCATTAAGCTGCACCCGCTGGCCTGTACCGCATTCAACGCCGACTTTGACGGTGACCAGATGGCCGTTCACGTACCGCTGTCTGCAGAAGCACAGGCCGAAGCCCGTTTCTTAATGCTGGCTGCCAACAACCTGCTGAAACCGTCTGATGGTCGTCCGGTAACGGTTCCGACCCAGGACATGGTTCTTGGTTCCTATTATCTGACCCTGGACAAGGATGGCGAACCGGGTGAAGGCCGCGCCTTCCGTGACGTTGACGAAGCCACCATGGCTTATGAAGAAGGCTCCATTACGCTGCACTCCAAGATCAAAGTCAGAATGTCTAAGGAAATTGACGGGGAAATGAAGTCTGCCCTGGTAGACACTACCCTTGGTAAGATCATCTTCAACAACCCGGTACCGCAGGACCTTGGCTTTGTAGACAGAAGCATCCCCGGCAACGAATTCAAGCTGGAGGCTGACTTCCTGGTTACCAAGAAGACCCTTGGTAAGCTGATTGACCGCTGCATCCGTGTGCACGGAACCCAGCAGACTTCCGTTATGCTGGATGCCATTAAGGCGCAGGGTTACAAATATTCCACTTTGTCCGGTATTACCGTTGCGGTAACGGACGCCAAAATTCCGGAATCCAAGTATGACCTGGTTGCTTCCGCCGAAGCACAGGTTGACCAGATTGAGGAACTGTATCAAAGAGGTATGCTTTCCTACAAGGAACGCAAACGTCATATCATTCAGGCCTGGGACGAATGCACCAAGCTGGTTTCCAACGGTCTGAAAGAAAACCTTGGCCCGTACAACCCAATCTTCATGATGATTGACTCCGGTGCCCGTGGTTCTGACTCCCAGCTGCGTCAGCTGGCCGGTATGCGTGGCTTGATTGCCAACACCTCCGGTGAAACCATTGAAATTCCAATTCGTGCCAACTACCGTGAAGGCCTGAATATCATTGAATACTTCATTTCTTCCCGTGGTGCCCGTAAGGGTCTGGCCGATACCGCTCTTCGTACCGCTGACTCCGGTTACCTGACCAGACGTCTGGTTGACGTTTCCCAGGAAATCATTGTCCGCGAAGAAGACTGCGGTTGTAAGGAAGGCATTGCCGTATATGACATCAAGGACGGCAACGAAGTTATTGAAGAGCTGCAGGAACGTCTGGTAGGCCGCTACCTGGTAGAAGATCTGGTAGATCGCACAACAGGCGAACTGATCCAGTCCGCAGATGTCATGATGGACGAAGATTCTGCCGCAAAGGTAGACAAGTACGTTAAGGCAACCCACGAAGCTGACGTTGCCAGCGGTGCAGTAGCCGATGATTCCAGAGCGGAAATCCGCATCCGGTCCCTGCTGACCTGCCGTGCCCACCACGGTGTCTGCATTAAGTGCTACGGCCGCAACCTGGCAACGGGTGGACCTGTTACCGTCGGCGAGGCAGTTGGTATCATTGCTGCACAGTCCATCGGTGAACCAGGTACCCAGCTGACCATGAGAACCTTCCATACCGGTGGTGTTGCATCCGCAGCCGACATTACACAGGGTCTTCCACGTGTTGAAGAACTGTTTGAAGGCCGGAAGCCGAAGACACTTGCCATCCTGTCTGAAATTGACGGTGTGGTTTCCATCCAGGAAATCAAGAAGAGCAAGTATGTTGTGGTAACCAATGCCGAAGAAGGGGAAGAGAAGCAGTATCTGATTCCTTACGGCCTGCGTCTGCGTCAGGCCATCCAGGATGGTGTTCGCATCAACAAGGGTGACGCACTGACCGAAGGTTCCATCAACCCGCATGACCTTCTGGAAATCATGGGCGTAGATGCCGTTCACGATTACCTGATCCGTGAAGTACAGAGCACCTACCGTCGTCAGGGCGTAGACATCAACGACAAGCACATTGAAGTTATTGTCCGTCAGATGATGAAGAAGGTTCGTATTACTGAGGCTGGTGATACCGACTTCTTAGTCGGCTCCGTTGTTGAAAAATCCGACTTCCTGGATGCCAACGATGCTCTGGCTGCCAAGGCCAAAGAAGAAGGCTCGGTTTACAACCCGGCAGAAGCAGAAGCCATGCTGCTTGGTATTACCAAGGCTTCCCTGGCAACCGATTCCTTCCTGTCCGCCGCATCCTTCCAGGAAACCACCCGTGTTCTTACGGATGCTGCCATTAAGGGCAAGGTTGACCCGCTGCACGGCCTGAAGGAAAACGTTATCATTGGTAAGCTGCTTCCGTCCGGTACCGGCATGAAGGTTTACAATGACGTTCAGGTAGAACGCAAGCATGAAGAATTCAACTCCATTGACCCGGAACTCTTTATTGAAGATATCTCTCTGCCAATGGAATTTACAGAAATCTAAGTTGTTGACAAACCGCTTGGCTTAGTTTAAAATGCTAACTTGCCGTGTTGTGCAACCGGTATATTTCAGGTTACTATTTGGAGAACTTTCCACAGTACTGTGGAAAGCTCTCCTATAGCAATATAATTACATTTTTACATTATTTCGCAGGAGGTGAAACAGATTGCCAACCTTTAACCAACTTGTTCGTCAGGGCCGTAAGGTAACTGAAAAGAAGGCTAAGGCTCCAGCACTCTTAAAAGGACTGAACTCCAAGAAGAACGTGATGACTAACAACGCTTCTCCGCAAAAACGTGGTGTCTGCACAGCAGTTAAGACCGCAACGCCAAAGAAGCCGAACTCCGCTCTTCGTAAGATTGCCAGAGTACGTCTGACCAACGGAATTGAAGTTTCCGCTTACATTCCGGGTGTCGGCCACAACCTTCAGGAACACTCCGTTATTCTGATCAGAGGCGGACGTGTAAAGGACCTTCCTGGTGTACGTTACCACATCATCCGTGGTACGCTGGATACCCAGGGCGTAACCGACAGAAAGCAGAGCCGTTCCAAGTACGGCGCTAAGAAGCCGAAAGCCGGCAAAAAGTAATCCATTTACTTTGAAAATGGAAGTGTAAAGAGAACAATCTTCTTGCAGGCTGCGCAGTCTTCTGCGTAACAATGTAAGGGTGTATTTATATTGCTAATACGCCTCCGCATTGGCGCCACGGGAATGTTGTCACTCGAGTACCTATGATATCATTATTATGAAGGAGGGAAGCGAAGTGCCAAGAAGAGGCCAGATTGCAAAACGTGATGTTTTGCCAGATCCGCTTTACAATTCAAAGCTCGTAACACGTTTAATCAACAGTGTTATGCTGGATGGTAAAAAGGGCGTTGCTCAAAAAATCGTGTACGGCGCTTTTGAAATCATCCAGGAAAAGACAGGCAGAGATCCTCTTGAAGTATTTGAAGAGGCCATGGAAAATGTTATGCCTGTATTAGAGGTAAAGGCTCGCCGTGTAGGTGGTGCCACTTACCAGGTTCCAATTGAGGTTCGTGCTGAAAGAAGACAGACCCTCGGTTTGCGCTGGATTACGCTGTATGCTCGTCAGCGCGGTGAAAGAACCATGAAGGAAAGACTTGCAAACGAAATCATGGATGCTGTAAACCAGACCGGTTCTGCTTATAAGAAGCGTGAAGATACCCACAAGATGGCAGAAGCCAACAAGGCTTTTGCACATTTCCGCTGGTAACTTATTGGAGGGAAATGAATGCCAAGACAGGTTTCTTTGGAAAAAACCAGAAACATCGGTATTATGGCGCACATTGACGCCGGTAAGACTACCACTACCGAACGTATCCTGTACTACACCGGTGTTAACTATAAGATTGGTGAAGTTCATGAAGGCGCTGCCACCATGGACTGGATGGAACAGGAGCAGGAACGCGGTATTACCATTACTTCCGCTGCAACCACCTGTTTCTGGAAAGATCATAGAATCAATATCATCGACACCCCGGGCCACGTTGACTTCACTGCTGAAGTAGAACGTTCCCTGCGTGTATTGGACGGTTCCGTTACCGTTCTTTCCGCCAAGGGCGGTGTTGAA
Organism: Muribaculaceae bacterium; assembly: GCA_963620745.1. Classification (GTDB taxonomy): domain Bacteria; phylum Bacillota; class Clostridia; order Oscillospirales; family Acutalibacteraceae; genus RUG420. The sequence continues at coordinate 13,946 of CAVFBE010000044.1, forward strand.
CCGCAGTCTGAAACCGTATGGCGTCAGGCTGACAAATATAACGTACCTCGCATGATCTACGTTAACAAAATGGACATCATGGGTGCCGACTACTACCATGTAC
>CAVFBE010000045.1:0-13538 GCA_963620745.1 Muribaculaceae bacterium
TGATTCGTAATCAATAGGTCGTGGGTTCAAGTCCCATCTCCAGCTCCAAAAAGAGCGTACCGTCAGGTACGCTCTTTTTTATACTGAAAAGCTGCATCGCCCGGCAGAAAAAGAAAGACAGTTTAACTGCTGTTTATATTTGGCTTTTATAATCAAAGACAAAATTGTACAGAAAGGGGGAGGCAAATGACAATAAAAAAACGGCTTGCCATTTCTAATATTATTATGATTGTGGTGCCGGTGCTGATCACTCTTTTGGTTGGTTTGTTGTGCGTAGGTGCATTTTATCTTACCTTGAATTATTCCAACGGATTTGGGTTTGAAAGCAACAGTCAGTTTTACAATGCCAGCCGAGAAATTTCCGGTAAAATGTATGAAGTCTTTGAACATGGGACAGAAGCCACTAAAACACGGCTGGATACCATCGGAAAAATTATTGACCGGGATACCATGCTGATTCTTGTATACCGGAATGATACGGAATTTTATGTTAGTGGGAACTCTGCCCTGATGAAATATGATCTGATGCAAGTGGCAGAAGAAATTGGCTCAAACGCCTTTGTCTCTAATGAAACCTACCAACTGTATTATTACACTTACCAGGATAAAACCGGAAATTGGTATGAAATGTATCTGTTTTCCAACAACAATCATCAGGACAGTAACAGCATAAAGTTAGTTGCCTTCTTATCTGTAGTGCTGATCCTGCTTGCTATTATCGGGTCTATTGTATTGACCAACCGTTTCTTAATTCGCTTTGTCTTTCGCAAAATAGAGCAGCCGTTGGAGTTGCTGTCTGATGGGGTAACGGAAATTCGGAACGGCAATTTAGACTATCGAATGGACTATACGCCGAACGATGAATTCCTCCCAATTTGCAAATCCTTCAATGATATGGCAGAACGACTGAAAAAATCTGTGGAGCAGTCGCAAAAAGAAGAACAAAACCGAAAGGAATTGTTGCTGGGTATTTCACATGACCTTCGCAGTCCGTTGACCGTAATACAGGCGTATGTAGAGGGCTTGATAGACGGTGTGGCTGAATCGCCGGAACGGAAGCAAAAATATTTAGAAACCATCAAACGTAAAGCCATAGATATTGAGAAGATGGTTTCCGCATTGCTGACTTACTCCAAATTGGACATGGAAGAGCTTGCAGTTCAGGAAGAGGTCATTTCCCTTTCTGCTTTTTTGCAAGAGGCAACCGACAGCGTGCGGGAGGAATATCAGGAACAAGGTTTGTCCATTTTCCTTCTCCCGGGCGATTCAGCTCCTGTTTATGCAGATGAAGAACTTTTACTAAGAGTACTTTCTAATATTTTGGACAACAGCTTAAAATACAAAAATTCTTCTTGCGGTCAGGTGAAAATTATGACTGTAATGGAGGATGACTTTGTTAAAATTGCGTTGGCTGATGATGGACCCGGTGTGGAAGAATCTCAATTGGACAAACTGTTTGATGTGTTTTATCGCACAGATAAGGCCCGTACGGATACCGGCAACGGAAACGGGATTGGTCTTGCTTTTGTAAAAAAGGCAATCTTAGCCATGGGGGGTCATGTGGATGCAAAGAATAATGCAGACGGTGGCCTTTCTATTCTTCTTTACTTGAGGTGTGCACATGACAAAAATATTGATCATTGAAGACGATATTGATATTGCAGAGGTAGAGCGGGACTATTTACAAATTAACGGTTTTTCTGCAACCATTATAGGGAATGGTCCAGATGGAATTGCACAAGTGCAAAAAGAATCCTATGATCTGATCTTGTTAGATGTAATGCTTCCCGGAATGAATGGCTTTGTCGTTTGCCAAAAATTAAGAGAGATAACAGATATTCCTATTTTGATGGTAACAGCTCTGAAAGAAGACGTAGATAAGATTCGTGGCCTGGGTCTGGGAGCGGATGACTATATAGAAAAGCCATTTTCTCCGAATGTCTTAGTGGCACGGGTAAAATCCAACCTTGCCCAATATGCCCGCTTGAAAAATGCAGATGCAAAAGCGGAAAACATAATTGCGGTGGGAGATTTTACCATTCATATTTCTGCACGGCGGGTGTTGAAATGCGGACAAGAAATTGTTTTGAAAAACAAAGAATACGAGCTTTTTGTATTCTTGGTTATGAATGCAGACATTGTGTTTGACAAAGAAACGTTATACGAGCGGATCTGGGGGCTTGATTCACTGGGAGATACGGCAACCGTTGCTGTTCACATTAACCGTTTGCGGGAAAAGCTGGAAGAGGACCCGTCTCATCCGAAACATATTCAAACTGTCTGGGGAGCGGGATACCGTTTTAAAGAGTGAAAAGAGTTTAAATATTGTTTATCTTTGCTTTAAGTAGGGTTTAGAAAGTGTTTTTAGAATATACGCCAGAGGGGACACAAGGAATACATAAGCAAAGGACTGATGACATGCAGGTTATGGCAACAGAACATTTTGGGATTGCCAGAAAAATTGTATCTAATATGACCACTGAAAGCTGGGAAACTATCCCGCACACCTGCGTTACTTATGAAGCGGATGTAACAAAGCTGCTGGATGCGCTACATCTGCTGAATGAAGGAAAGAGTAAATCGCAGAAAATAACGGTCAACACGGTCATGCTGAAGATTCTGGTAGAGGGTCTGAAGGCGTGCCCAAAGATGAACGGTCATATAGAGTTCAATCGGAAACTGGTCAGAGGAAAAGTAACAACCATGGAAAATATTGATATTTCCATGCCCGTTATTCTGAAGACTGGTGAGATGATGACTTTAAATATCCACAATATGGAGTCCAAGTCTTTGTCGGAAATGCGGGATGTCATTGCAGATTCTCTGCAACGCGCCAACAATTCTGACATGAACGAGGTCATGTTTGAAGTATCCATGGACAATACGGTACAGGGGCTGAAAAAGGGAAAACTGCTGCAGACTGTTTATCGTCTGATTGGCTCCAAAACAGGAAAACACAGGGTAAAGACGCTGTCCGGCGCTGCCAGAAAGGAGTACTATTCCATTCCGGAAAGCATGCGGCTGACCAAACACGACATTGAGCAGGGCACGATTACCATTTCTAATTTGGGCTCTTTGTACCGGGATTGGAGAGGCCAGTGCACCATTTTGGAAATTATTCCGCCGCAGCTGGTAGCAATCGGGATTGGCGCAGCACAGCGAAAGCCGGTCTGCAATGAACAGGGCAAAGTGACTACGGCAGAAATTTTGCCGATTACGGTGGCGTTTGATCATCGGGCACTGGATATGGGTGATTTAATTCCCTTTTTCAACCGGCTGGATGAAATCTTCTCTGATGTTTCTGTCGTAAAGGAATGGCTGTAAGGTGAGGCCATTGTTACTAAGGGAAATCGAATCCATATAAAAGGGCCTCCCTTCTTTTGCTTATTAAACCGTTTGGGGACGGTGAAATAAGAGAAGAAGGGAGGCTTTCTTCTTTTTTCTTTTAGGCTCTGCCGGTGGAGCCTAACCCACCGCGGTCCGGTCCGGTCAAATGGTCGGTTTCCTGGAATTCAATGGTAGGCTGGTGGCGCATGATGCGGAATTGGCAGATGCGGTCATTTACGTGCAGGTCGGTGTCCCGAACTGCAAGGGCAGGGAAGAACCACTGGTCATTGTCTCCGGAGTAGGAGGCATCAATAATGCCCATAGAGTTGACCTGCAGGATTCCAAAGTTCTTAAAGGTGGAAGAGCGGGGAACCACATGGGCTTCGTAGCCTTCCGGAAGACGCATGGCAACGCCTAAGGGAATCAGTTTAAAGTCTCCGGCATTCAGGTGCACTTCTTCTGCACAGCGTAAGTCAATCCAGTCGGAAACGCCGTCAATGTAGCGTAATTTTTCAATTTGATCGGTAAAGTATTTGATGGTAATTCTTTGTGGGATATCCATAATAAAACTCCTTTACGGAGACGCCTTATAAAACGCCCCTGAAATAAAGCCCGCGTGTAAAGTCCTTGTCTTTTGGCGGGGTGCTGTTGTGGTATGCTTCTGCAATCTGGGAAACGGTGTCTGCAGATTCGGTGGTAAAGTACAGCAAAGCAAAGTCCGTGTTCCGGAAGGCCTGCTGTTTGTCGGCAAGATAAATGGGCCTGGAATTCAGCAATTCACTGGCACCGTTGTTGCATTGTACCGGGAAGGAAACGCCTTTTCGGTCTGTCAGGCAGCGACTTCTCTGGCAGTGCCTGCAATCCGTTCCGTTTTTGATAGGACAGTTGCGGGTCAGCATGAGCGGTAGCCGTCCGTAAGCAAATAATCCAATACTTGTGGTTCCTTTTAAGGCGTTGATTTGATCGGCGTCCAGTTCGGCAGACACGACAATGCTCTTTAAGCCTAAAGCACGTAACTCATTTATAGTTAAAGAGTTGAACGCATTAATGCTGAAGTTGGCAATGATGGGTAAGCCGGTATCCTGGGCCAAAGCTACTCCGTCCAGGTTCCCAACCAGGAGGAAAGCGGCACCGTAAGCGGCACATTCGGCTATTTTGGCAATTAGTTTGTCCTGGTTCCCATAAAGTGCTCTTGGTAGTTCCACGCCGAAGGGTAGACCGGATTGTTGTAGCTGTAGCAGGATTTGATCTGGTGTCTGCACCGGAAAAACAACATGGGAAATGCCTAAGCTACGCGGAATTTCCGGATTTTGCAGCCAACTTTTCGGAAGCTGGCACATTCCTGTAAAGCGTATTAACTTTACACCATTTCCCGGGCGATGTGCTGGCAATTCTTCCGGCAACGTTCCCGCAGACAAGGAAAAATCCTTCTTTCCCTTTTCCAAAAGCTGTGCGGTAAGGCTGTCCAGTGTATTCCGGCGAAGCTCATTTAAAGCGGAAACGGGAAGGAAGCAATTGCTGCCCAAAGTAATATCTAAATCCTGGATAAGGTAACCGGTGCCACCGGATTTTCGAAGCTGCTTTTCTACGGACTCCGGGGTGGCTGCTTTGTTTTGTGCTTCTGCAACAACGGCTCCGGTTGCTGTTGCCCGGAGCGGGCCATATTCTGTAAATAAGTCTGCCTGTAAGGTCATTGGCTGCCTAACCTGTGCCGTAAAGCTAAGGTCAACTTCTGCCTGCTGCGGGTCTTCCTGATACAGGGCAGACAATTGCTCCAGAATAGGGGCGGCCGCAAGCACATCTTCCTTTTGGCGCGTGCCGAACATGGCAGGCCCCCTGTGGCCGGACAGATATCCGTCGGTAAAGCCGGAGCGGGAGAATACGGCGCGCAGCTGTTCGTTCAGCTGCGGGTCAGAAATCCCCTGCAGGGCATTCTGACAGGCTGTTACCGCTGCGGCCACATATTCCGGCCGCTTCATGCGCCCTTCAATTTTAAAAGAGGTAATGCCGGCTTCGGCCAGCGCCGGAAGCTGACCAATAATGCTTAAGTCTTTTAGGGAAAGGTCGTGCCCGGTTCCGCCGGGTGCCTGAAACGGCAGGCGGCACGGCTGGGCACACAACCCTCTGTTGCCGCTGCGGCCGCCCAGCATGGCACTCAGGTAGCATTGCCCCGAAACGCACATGCACAAGGCTCCGTGCACAAACAATTCCAATTCTAACGAAGTCTGTTCCCGGATTTCCTGAATTTCTTTCAGGGAAAGTTCCCGTGGTAAAACCACGCGGGTGAAACCGAGGGATTCCAGCAAACGGAATCCGGCAGCGTTCATAACCGCCATTTGCGTGGAGGCATGCAGGGGCATGTCCGGGGCAATGGCGTGCACCAGACGGGCCAGACCAAGGTCCTGTATAATAAATGCGTCTGCACCAAAGGCACAGCCGCATTCAATAATTTCCAACGCTGCGGGTAGTTCTGCATCTGAAACCAGTGTGTTTAAGGCCAGATGCACTTTTACTCCGCGGATATGGCAATATGTAATGATGTCTTTCAGCTCAGACAACTGAAAATTGGTTGCATTCCGTCTGGCATTGAAGTCTCCAACGCCAAGATAAACGGCATTGGCCCCACTGCGGACGGCAGCAGTCAGAGCTTCCCACGTTCCGGCTGGTGCCAGAATTTCCACTGTTGTCATGATGGCTCCTTAGGAACGTTTTTGTAATTCCCGGTTTAAACGGTCAACGTCTCTTCTGGCAACTTCTGCTTCCATTTTGTAACGGGCAGAATCTTCCAGATATTCTTTAATCTGGCTGCGCAGATTATCTGCAGTTTCATTGGCCTTTTTGGCGGAATCCGCATATTCTAATGCAACCAGAATGGCAGCCTGGGTCATGGACAGACGGGAGCTGCTTTGTACCACTTTGGAAAGAGCCTCATCCAATTCTACGCCCAATGCCTGAACGTACTGCGGATCTTCATCTGTTGTAATGTAATAGTCGTTTCCGCAAATGTTGAGTTTTACTCTCTCTTTTTCCATTCCGTACACCTCTTAAGAAATCAGTATAATACACGTAAAGTATAGCACAGCAACCGGGGAAACAAAAGGGAGAAATTGACAGGAGAGAAGGGCTTTCTTTATAATGAATCGAATTGATTTTACCCGCTTTGGAAAGGACGTTACGAATGAAGAAAAAAATCGGATTTCTCTTTGCAGATGACCTGGAATTTTTACCGTTTTCCCAGTATGCACTGGAGCACGGTGGCGCAGAATTGGCACAAAAACCCCATGCGGTAGTAACCCTGGAAACAGAAAAGGCAACCGTGTATGCCATCCACAGTGGAGTAGGCAAGGTGCGTGCCACCATGGCTGCCATGACCCTGATCCGGGAATACCAGGTAGAAGCGGTGCTGAACGCCGGCTTGTCCGGCGCCATTTCCTCCCTTCACAAGGGCGATGTAGTTGCCGGCACATCTTACGTGGAATGTGACTTTGACGTACGGGTCTTCGGCAGAAAGCTCGGCGAAAAAATTGAAGGCGATTACATCCACCAGGCAGATGCCACCCTCCTGAACGCGGCTCTGCAGGTACAAGGAATGAAGCAGGGCGCACTTGGTACCGGTGACTTCTTCCTGCACACGGCAGACAAAAAGGAAGAATACAAAAACGAATTCGGCATTGCCGCGTTTGACATGGAGTCGGCTGCCATTGCCTGTGTCTGTGACGCCTATGCCGTGCCGTTCCTTTCCGTTCGCAAGATTTCCGACGACGCGGATGACGCTGCGCCGGAAACCTATCAGGAAATGAACGCCCTGGCAGAAATGGCACTGACAGAAGTACTCATGGAAATCGTTGATAAACTGTAAAGCACGATGGCTTTACAGTGACTTTTTGGCATAACTACGCGCCATTTTAAAGTGCTATTGCAATATGACAAAACGGCCCCCACGCTGCACAAAAGTAGCGTGGGGCCTTATTGTTTGTGGAAAAATGTCTATTTGGTGTTCTCAAACGCATTCACCCAGGAACCTCTGCCAAGAAAAGCACAGGTGTAAGGAGGAATTATAGCTGCCTCGCCAGAGAAAGAAGAAACATTTTGGATTGCTGTCAGGTCAGAAAGCGCTGACGGTAGTTGATACGTAATTTCTTCCGGATTGTTGTTGGCAATAACAACTAAAGCATCTTTTTCGGCAACAATGTCCGGATGGGTTTCGTCAATTCTGGCGTAGCAGACGCACCCGCTGGCACCGGAAACGGGGACAAACTGTCCTTCTTTCAGAACCGGACAATGCTTGCGTAAAGCGGAAAGCCAGGTGTACCAGTAGTGCAAATCAGAACGGATGTGTCCCCAGGGGAACCCCTTCCGATTAAATGGGTCTTTATAGCCTTGCATACCGGCTTCATCGCCATAATACAGGGACGGAATACCGGGTAGGGTAAATTGCAATGCTGCCGCAATCTTTTCCAGCCGGATGCCGTGCTCATATTGTTCCTGGCTCAGACTGTGCACGGACTGCCATTCCCGGTCTTTGCCTTCGCAGCTTTCTCCGGCCAGGCGAGTCAGAATCCGCACCGTATCATGGGTGCCCAGCAGATTCATGAGCAGATCCGTGACCGGCTTTGGATAATTTTCCGTAATGGTCAGGATGCGCTCCAAAAAGTTCTCGGCATTATTGTTGCGGACAAAGTCAATAACGGCTTCGGCAAAGGGATAGTTCATGACACTGTCCAGTTCGTGGCCAAGCAGATACTGCCGCCGACTGCTGTAGGCAATCTTGTTGGAGGCATCTTCCCAAACCTCTCCAAGAATAATGGCATCCGGCTTAGTGGCTTTGGCGCGTTCGTGAATTTTTCGGATAAAGTCATCCGGGAGCTCATCCGCTACGTCCAGACGCCAACCGTCGGCTCCAAGGGTAAGCCATTTGGAAATGATGCCGTCTTTTCCGGTAATAAAGTCAATATAATCCGGATTACTTTCATTAACGGCCGGAAGGGTTTGAAAACCCCACCAGGAGTCGTATTTATCCGGCCACTGTTCAAAGCAGAACCAATCATAAAATGGGGAGTTTTTGGAATTGTAAGCACCCGGAATGGGATAACGGCCCTTTCGGTTAAAGTAGATGCTGTCATCTCCGGTGTGGTTGAACACGCCGTCCAGAATAATCTTGATGCCCAGCTGATGTGCTGTCTGACAAAGGGAAACAAAGTCCTCTTCGGTTCCAAGCAACGGGTCTACCTTTTGGTAATCCGCCGTATTGTAGCGGTGGTTGGAATGGGCTTCAAAAATAGGGTTCAGGTAAAGAATGGTAATGCCAAGTTCCTTTAAATAGGGCAGCTTTTCCTGAATGCCTTTCAGGTCTCCGCCTAAGTAATCCTGATTAGTGACCTCACCATGTTCATTGGGACGCCATTTGGGGGTACTGTCCCAGGGACACAGTTCCCGGTCAGCCGGCACATCCGCTTTGGGACTGCCGGAGCAATAGAACCGGTCCGGGAAAATCTGATACAGGGTGGCCCCTTTCAGACAATCCGGTGTGGTGTAGCCCTTTTCATATACGGTCAGCTGCCAGCAGGCGGGATCTCCGCCGGAGCGGGCATTGCCATAGGCACCTCGGTAAAGGTGCTCTTCTCCATCCGGCTTGTCCAGGATAAAGGAGTACCAGTAAAGGCCCGGTTCTTCTGCCGTATACCGGCATTCCCACCAGGCCATCCCTTCGTCCGGCTGCGTTTCGGCAGGACCTTTTCCTGTCGGAAGCTTTTCAAACGGGTAGCTTTTGACGTGCGCCTGCCCGTCTTTCTGCATGAGTAAACGGGCGCTGTAAATTACAGCGCCTGCAGAATCCGGGAGCTGCAGGCGGAAGACGAAGGTCTGGCCCGCCTGTACTGCTCCGTATGTACTTTTATATTTCTGGTCTCTGGAATTAAATAATTGTGCCAAGAAGAAACCACCTGTCTGCTTAGTCTTTTACCGGCTGGCAGTGCCAAATGTTGTTGGCGTAGTCAGCAATAGCGCGGTCGGCAGCAAAAATGCCGGCACCGGCAATGTTCAGCAAAGACATTTTATTCCACTTGTATTTATCCTGATAGGCCGTGTACAGTTCCTGCCGTACGCGGTGGTAGTCGGCATAGTCCGCCAGAACCATATACGGGTCATGGTTAATCATGTTGCCGGCCAGTTCCGGGAAGTACTTGCCGTTTACGCCGTTACCGATAAATTCAATAATGGATTTAATTTCTTCATTGTTCATGAAGTAGGAGCTGGCGTTGTACTGGTTCTGCAGCGCAGCCACTTCTTCTGCCGTCATACCGAAGATATAGATGTTGTCCTTGCCGACGGATTCAAAAATTTCCACGTTGGCGCCGTCCATGGTGCCAAGGGTAACGGCACCGTTAATCATGAACTTCATGTTAGAAGTACCGGAAGCTTCCGTACCGGCCAGGGAAATCTGCTCGGAAATGTCGGCTGCCGGAATCAGGGCTTCGGCAATGCTGACATTGTAGTCTTCAATATAAACAACCTTCATCTTCTTGTTGACGGACGGGTCATTGTTGACCACTTCCGCCACGTTGCAGATGAGGGAGATAATCTGCTTTGCCATATAGTATCCGGAAGCCGCCTTGGCACCAAAGATATAGGTGCGAGGTGCAAATTCCATATTCGGATTAGCCTTCAGGGCAAGATAGTTGGAAATGATTTCATAAAGATTCAGATGCTGGCGCTTGTATTCATGCAACCGCTTTACCTGAACATCAAAGATGGTGTTCGGGTCAATTTCTACGCCCTGTTTCTTCTTCAGGTAGGCAGCAAAGGCCTTCTTGTTTTCCAATTTAATGTCTGCCAGTTGATCCAGCACCTTTTTGTCATCGGCAAACTTCTTTAATTTGGTCAGCTCGGAAGCATCGTGAACAAATCCATCGCCGATTAAAGAGGTCAGATAGGCGCTCAGCTTCGGATTGGACTGGCACAGCCACCGGCGATGTGCAATGCCGTTGGTTACGTTAGTGAATTTTTCCGGTGTCAGCTTATAGAAATCAGAGAAGATGGTCTGTTTCAGAATTTCAGAGTGCAGGGCGGAAACGCCGTTGACGCAGTGGCAGGTTGCAACGCAAAGGTTGGCCATGCGCACAATGCCGTTGGAAACAATGGCCATATTTTCTACACGGTTGGCGTCACCGGTCAGTTCCCAGATGTGGGCGCGGTAACGGTTGTCAATTTCCTTGACAATTTCATAAATGCGGGGCAGGAGGCTGCGGAAAATATCTTCCGGCCAGCACTCCAGTGCTTCCTTCATGACGGTGTGGTTGGTGTAAGCAAAGGTCTTGGTACAAATTTCCCAGGCTTTATCCCAGCCGTAACCACATTCGTCCAACAGAATGCGCATCAGTTCCGGAATGCTCAGGGTTGGGTGAGTGTCATTGATGTGAATGGCAATGCGCTCCGGAATGGAGTCAATGGTTTTGTGATGACGCAGATGGCGTTTTACAATATCCTGCATGGAGGAGGATACCAGGAAGTACTGCTGACGTAACCGCAGGGACTTTCCTTCCGGATGGTTGTCTGCCGGATAAAGAACCTTGCAGATGGCTTCGGCCATGGCTTGCTTTTCTACGGCACGGATGTAATCTCCTTGGTTGAAGAGGGCCATGTCAAATCCCGGCGCTTTTGCTTTCCAAAGACGCAGGGTGGCAACACCGGCGCTGTCTTTTCCGGAAACATACATATCATAAGGAATGGCCACTACGGAAGTGGCGTCTACTACCTTGGAAGCATAATAGGTACCGTCCCAGCTGTTTTCCAGCCGGCCGCCAAAGCTGACGGTAACCGCTTCTTCAGACTTTTCATTCAGCCAGACTTCACCGCCCGGAAGCCAGAAGTCCGGCAGTTCGGTCTGCCATCCGTCTACAATTTTCTGCTTGAAAATACCATATTCGTACAGGATGCCGTAGCCCATGGCGGAATAACCGCCGCTGGCCAGGCCATCCAGGTAACAGGCAGCCAGGCGGCCCAAACCGCCGTTGCCGAGACCTGCGTCCGGTTCGCATTCGTACAGGCGGTCCAGGCTGACGCCCAGGTCCGTGCATACGTCTGCTACCGTGTCGGTCATATTTAAATTATAAAGGTTGTTCTTTAAGGAACGGCCCATCAGGAATTCCATGCACATGTAGTAAACCGCTTTTGTGGTTTCTGAGTTGTGAACCTGGTGGCAGAAGTCATAGGATTCCGAAGCAAGCTCTTCATTGCAAAGACTGGCAATGGCCTTATAAAACTGCTCATCGGAAGCTTCTTCCGGTGTAACACCGAAAAGGTGACTCAGTTTGGTGATTAATTCTTCTTTAACCTGTTCCTTTGTCAATAATTCCTTCATGAAAAACCCTCTTACTGTAAAAATATCGCGACTAGTATAGCTTGAAACCCTTTGTAATACAAGAATTCAGGTGCAAAAAACAGAACAAAAAAAGAGCGCTGTTTTTGACAGCGCTCTGAAAAAGGTAACGGAATCAGAAGTTACTTTTTAATCATAATGTCCTTGCGAATGAAGGCAGCAATTTCTTCCTTAGTGAAGATCTTCTTAACCGGATAGGTCGGCATAACTTCTGCCAGGCAGCGTTCGGCAATCAGATCAACATCTTCGTCCTTGATTTCTTCAAAGCCGTAAGGAATGTTCAGCTTGTCTTCCAGTTCACGAACGGCGGACATGAACTTGTGGGCAACTTCATAGTCATTGAAGCCGTCCAGACCGATGTAACGGCCCAGTTCTGCCAGCTTGTCATAAACGTACGGCCCAAGGAAGTCGTCAGAGAAGACGTGGGTCAGGATAACGGACATAGCCAGACCGTGAGGAATGCCATACATGCCGCCAAGACGGTGGCCGATACCGTGAACATAGCCTACACCGCCACGGGTGAAGCACATGCCGGCATCATAGGATGCTTCCAGCAGCTTTGCACGGGCGTCCAGGTTGCCCGGGTTGTTGCAGGCTTCTTCCAGGTTTTCAAAAATCAGCTTAACAGCGTCTGCACCCAACTGATTGAATTTCTTGTCGTTGTACCAGATGTTGGTATAGCCTTCAATGGCGTGGGTTAATGCGTCAAGACCGGTGGTGGCGGTCAGGCCGAATGGCAGACCGGCAGTCATTTCCGGATCCAGAACAGCGTAGCTTGCACGAATCAGCGGATCCATCAGCGGGAACTTGTCATGGGTCTGCGTGTCGGTGATAACTGCAGCAATGGTGGTTTCAGAACCGGTGCCGGCAGTGGTCGGTACGGCATACAGTCTTGGCGGCAGGTAGCCGTTCATGTGCAGGGATGGAAGAGCAATTCTGAAAACGCCCTTCATCTTCTTAACCGGACGGTCCGGACGGCAGGCCCGGGCCATGATGCCCTTTGCGCAGTCCATTGGGGAACCGCCGCCAACAGCAACAAGACACTTGCAGTGGCTGTCATTGTAAAGTTTCAGGCCGGTTTCTACGTTTTCAACGCTTGGGTTCGGCTGCACTTCATCATATACTACGTAAGGAATTCCCTTTGCGTCCATGGCTTCAAACAGGCCATCCAGAAGGTGCAGGCTCATCAGGCCCTTGTCGGTAACAATAAGAGTCTTCTTGTCTCCTTTTTCCTTCTGTGCAATTACGTCAGGAATCTTTTTGATTGCACCTGCGCCGTCAATGATCTTCGGGTCCGGGAAGAACCAGCCCCAGGCATACATTGCGGCAGTAAATACGGTTTCGATGCCTCTCCAGGCATACTTTTGCATTTCAAATTTATAATCTTTCATGCAGGTAACCTCCTATTAAATCTTTCGTCAAAATGCTGCTTATGACACTTTTATTATAGCCAATGTGAAGGGCGGAAACACCACTTTTTTGCGAAAAATGAAAGAATAACGAGATGGTGTTGTTTTGTCTTTTATTTTGACAATTTTTTATCATTCTTTTCTGCGAGTTAAAACTCACGTCTTTTTTACAGTCAAAACCAACAACAATTCTATTACCTTATATATACTTTCCACAAACGGGCGGCACGCCGCCGGTGAAAGTCTTAACAAGGAAAACTTGCTGAAACTTTTTTAAAAAAGTTGTTGACAGGGGAGGGGCTGTTTGTTATTATATATCTCGCGCCGCACGGAGGCGCAAACACAGGAAACCGCACAGATACGCGGTTTCAAGTACCTTGAAAATTGAACAACAACGAACGAAAGAACCCTGAAATTTCAATTTG
>CAVFBE010000046.1:0-17574 GCA_963620745.1 Muribaculaceae bacterium
ATTGTTAGGCATCAGGATGGCCTGAATGAATTTGCGAAACTTATTTTACGTTATCGTGGGTGGTGCTACTGGATAGGTGCAGCACTGCTACTATGCGGCAACCTTGGTGGTGCTTTCCGCAGCAGAGTCTTTAGCGGTGTCTTTGGAACTGGCCGCGGAGCTGGCTTTGGAGTTGTCGGAGCCGTCTACTTTTTTAGGCTTGGCCTTGGCGGTCTTTTCGTCAAAGGCTTTGGCGGCGGTGTTCCAGCTTTCGTAGTTGCTGTCTTTCCGCTTGTCCGTAAATAGCTTGGTGTCTTTCAGGTAGGAACTGATGTAGTCCGTTACCTTAGAAGCGCCGAAGTAGTTTAAGTGGTCACCCTTGTCCCGGGTGTCCGTAGACCAGTCAATGTTGATGTCATCCTGTGTGTTTAAATCAAGGTAAGTAATGCCAAGATTTTCGGCACTGGCGGCAACGGCATTGTGACGCTTGGAGTTCCAGTTTTTGGTACTTGGAGTGCTGACCAGAATCAGTTCGGCACCATTTTCCTGACAAAGCTTGGCAATCCGTTTTAAATAGGTTTTGCATCTTGGCGGAATGGTCTGCTTTTCTGTGGAGGCCTTCATGTATTGGGAGGTGTCTGCAGAGCCTCTGTTTTTGGTGTTGTACTTATATCCTTTGGTTTCGCTGAAATAGGTATAGGTTGGTTCCGTGTCAAAGTCGTTCTTGTTTAAGCTTTTCCAGCGGTTGTGATACCGGAAGACCGGGAACAGTTCTTCCGCAGTAATGTCAACTACGTCCGTAAACGAGATGTTCCGGAAAATAGCGTTGGTCTCCAGAACAACAACTTTGGGGGACTGGTTCTTAAATGCCGTTTTCAAAAACTCATAGGAATAGGTAAGACGCTGTGCAGAGGTGGCGCAGACATAGGAGCTGATGCCGGTATCTTCCCAAATGTGAAGCGGAATAAAAGCGGAATAGCATTCGCTGTCTCCGACAAAGAGCACGTCAATGGTATCCTTCGGTTCCGCAAGGAAGCCGTTAGCACGGGCATCTACCATGCCACTGTCTTCCGAGTTGTCTTTGGGAAGCAGGATATTGGAAGCCAGAAGCAGCAGGCAACAGAGGAGGCAGAAAAAGCCAAGCAGCTTTCCGCCGTTTTTTAATTTGCTTACCATTCTTTCTCTCCTTAAAAGTTTGCATACATTGGATCTACCGGTACATAACCGACACCGTAAGCTCCAAAGATGACAATGTACATAATCAGGGCCAGCATGACAACCCAACGGATGGCAATGTTATGGGTCCAGAGCCATTCCCGTACGGAGTGGCCTTTTTCATTCAGAATACTGATGACAAAGACAATGACAACCGTAACCAGAACAATGGCAATGTCCTTGGTGTCTATGGACAGGGTTTGCAGCGTATCCGCATTTAATGTGGTGAAGTGGAAGTCTGTTACCATCTTCTTGAACATGGCAAGTCCGGCACGGAGTCCCGGAGCGCGGAAGAATAACTCGCCAATGACAACCAGGATACTGGTCCGGATTATCTGGAAGCAGCGGTAGGGGAACCAATTCGGATTGATATGCAATTTGGAATTGGTCCATCTTACGGCTGGCTCTATGATGTTGCCACAAAGAATCAGAACAAAGTGGTACATGCCAAAGAAGATGTAGCTCCAGGCGGAGCCATGCCACAAGCCATTGGCCAGCCAGACACAGAACAGGGCAATGCTGCCGGCAATCAGCGGGCCAAAGTGGTTCCCGAGCTTTTTGCGGGCCTTCATGGTCAGCTTCTTCATGGGGCCGGACATGGAAACCGGATAAAAGATGTAGTCCCGGAACCAGGCGCCAAGGGTAACGTGCCAGCGCTTCCAGAATTCGGAAATGGTCTTGGAGAAAAACGGGCGTTGGAAGTTTTCCGGCATGGTGACACCGAAGATCTGGCCAATACCGCAAACGGCATCCATGGAACCGGAGAAGTCCATGTACAGCTGCAGGGTGTAGCAGACTGCGCCGATGGCAATAATGCCGCCTTCGTGCGTTGCGCCGTCCGTGAAGATATTGGCAACCATGGTGTTCAACCGGTCTGCAATAACAACCTTCTTTAATACACCATACAGAATTCGCTGCCCGCCAAGAACCAGGTCTTCATATTTAACCTGCTTGACGTTCCACAGCTGCTCTGCGGTCTGCCCGTAACGGCAGAACGGACCTTCTACAATTTGTGGGAAGAAGGTTAACCAGAGTGCCAGGCGAGTCAGATTGTCATCTGCTTTTGTAGCGCCCCGGTATACATCAAAGATATACGACAGGGCCTGCAAAGAGAAGAACGAGATGCCGATGGGCATAATGAACTTCGGTATGGCAATGGCAGTGCTGATTCCGATGCGAGCCAGCACTAAGTTGATGTTGTCCAGGAAAAAGCCGGAGTACTTGACTACCAGCAATGCTCCAATGTGAACAAAAACGGCCAGAGTCATAACGCCCTGCATCCGATGCTGGTATTGCTTTTTTACGGCTTTTTTCTGTTCTTTTTCAGTTGCCTTCAGCGCGGCTTTTTTCTGCGTCTGGATCCGATCTAGCCACAGTCCGAAATAATGAATGGACAAGGTGGCCAGAAGGATGAAGTAGATCAGCTCGCCGCTAATAAACCAGAAGAACAGGTAACTGGCAATTAAGAGCCAGTACCGCTTGGCTTTCTGCGGAAGCAGAACATAAACCAGAAGCGTAACGGGTAAAAAGCCTGCCAGAAATACTACGGAAAAGCTGGAAGTAAGATTAGGATACTTGCCGGCT
Source organism: Muribaculaceae bacterium (assembly GCA_963620745.1). Classification (GTDB taxonomy): domain Bacteria; phylum Bacillota; class Clostridia; order Oscillospirales; family Acutalibacteraceae; genus RUG420. Next base: position 2,779 of record CAVFBE010000046.1, read on the forward strand.
TTTAGCAGGTCGAATAACTCCATTTAATTTAGCCTTCCTCTTGTAAGCGTTGAATCATTTCCCACATGGCAGCGGCGGAGTTGAAGTTCTTCGGTACAATTTCAACAGCCGGAATGGTAATGTCAAAGGCGTCTTCCAGTTCGCCAATCAGGGAAATAATGGACAGGGAGTCTAAGTGGTGACCGTCAATCAGGTCAGTGCAGGTGCTGTAGTCTACGTCGGGTTGGATTTCTTCCAAGATTTCAATTAATTCATCCATGTTAAATACTTCCTTTTCTTAATCTTTATGAGTTCAACAAATGGGTGGACGTGGATGGTCGCACACATTTGAAGTTGCCGTTTTCTTCCTTCAGATAAATGGTGGGAAGATCCCGGGACAGGAAGAGCGCAATGCCTTCCGTCATGCAATAAGCCCCGGTGTTTTCAAAGCAGATGGTGTCTCCGATTTCCATGGTGGGGAGCGGGACCTGCTTGACTAAAATATCATTCATGGAGCAAAGGGCACCACAAATATTGTAGATGTCAGTGGCCTCCTGTGCTTCCTTTCCGCAAACGGAAAGGAACGGCTGGCGCATGGCCATGTGCTGGCCAAAGTAAACCAGGTGGTGCATGCCGCCGTCGGTAACCAGGTAATTCTGACCGCCGTTGTGTTTCTTGTCAACTACATGGGTGTAATAGGTTCCACAACAGGCGGCAATGCTGCGCCCCAGTTCAATATACATGGCCGGCTTGTTGACCATGCGCCCAACGCTGGCGGAGAATTCGCGGAGAAGCTCCTCTTCGTCAAAGTGCTCATCCTGGAAATAGACGACCGGGAATCCGGTGCCGTATTCCAGCTCTTCGGCAACGTAGTTGTAGTTTTCTTTTAAGTCCGTCAGCAACTGATCCAGCTTCCGGAGTTCCCGGTCCAGCTTTTTGTAAGAGGTCTTCTGCGTGCCGGAGAAAAACTGAATGCCCTGGATATACAGATAAGGATACTGATCCCGGTTGGCAATGATGCTTTCAATTTCATCGGCACGGATTCCGAACTGGCTGTCATTGGTCAGACGAAGCAGCAGCGGGAGCTTCCGCTGATATTTCTCCGCCAGCCCGGATAACAGCCGGAACTGAGTCATGGATTCAATGGTGTAAATCCGTCCGTCAAAGTTCTTGACCATGTCATCCATAACATGGGGATCTTTGTAGACACCGGAAATAACCATGTGGTCTTCCGGGACACCGGCTTTTTCGCAAATGAGGGCTTCGCCGGGGGAGCAGATTTCCATGCGGCCGACCATGTTCTGAATGTCAGGAACAATAAAGGTGTTGGCTTTGACCGCATAGCAAAGCTGTAAGTTTTCCGGAAGATGTGCTTTTAAATAAGCAATCCGGTCCCGCAGTTTTGCAATATCAAAAACGTAAAATGCGGTGGAAGGCTGTTCTTGTAAATTCATCATGCTTTTTTCCCACCTGTCAGTTCTTTTAATTTGGCTCTGTCGGTTTTGCCGTTTTTGTTCAGTGGCATCTGATCCAATTGACGGAGGATGCCCGGAACCATGTAGCCCGGCAGATCCTGCTTCATTTTTGCGTGCAGGTCTTCTTTGCTAATGGTGCCGACGTAGAAGCCCTTCAGACGGGAACGCTTTTCATCAAACAGGCAGCAGCACTGGCTGACGCCGTCAATCTTCAGCATTTCCCGTTCAATTTCTTCCAATTCAATGCGATGGCCCATGTACTTAATCTGGAAGTCCTTCCGACCGGAAAACATGAGGTTGCCGTCAGGAAGGTAACGGGCTAAATCGCCGGTGCGATAAATGGTTTCCGGATATTCCGGACGGAGCGGGTTCTGCACAAAGCTCTTGGCATTGTGTTCTTCCGAGCAGTAGTAGCCAAGGGCAAGGGCCGTGCCTCTGACACAGACTTCGCCGGGAACGTCCGGTTCGGTAATTAACTGGTTGGCTTCATTCAGCAGGAAGACATCTTCATTCGGGAAGGCGTGGCCCATTGGGATGCCGTCTTCATAGTTCAGCTCCGGCTGCAGAATGTAGTAGGTGCAGTTGCAGGTAATTTCCGTAGGACCGTACAGATTGACATACATGGCATTCGGCAGGTGCTGGCGGAAATTGCGTAATGTCTTGAACGGCATGACTTCGCCGCTGAAGAGAATCTTATTTACGGTAGTTGGTGTTTTGTACTCCAGCGCATGGAAGGTACTGATGAGGCTGAGCGCGGAAACGGCCCAGATCATGGTGGTGGCACGGTGCGTGCAAAGGAAATCAATCAGCTGCATGGGCTGGGAGAACAGGTGCCGCGGCACAATCAGCAGGGTGGCGCCGACTTTCAAAGCGGAGTAAATGTCTTTGACGGAAACATCAAAATCAAAGGGCGCCTGGTTGGCTACCACGTCATCTTCCGTAATGTGGAAGAGGTCTGTAAAGCAGTCAATAAAATCAAATACACTGCGGTGGCAAACCACAATGCCCTTCGGCGTTCCGGTGGAGCCGGAGGTGAAGTTAATGTACATAGGGTCCGTGTCTATGCTGTGGTGCCGGATCAGATCCAGGGCGGCACGGTTAATGTCATGCTGCAGCAGGTCTTCTACCAAAACCACGTTGCTGCCGGCAAAAATTTCATCTGCCTGTTCTTTCAGGTCCTTGCAGGTGACAATAACAGACGGCTTTAATACCGAGACAATCTGCTGCAAACGCGGAGCCGGTAATTCGGTATTTAAGGTGGTGTAGTAACATCCTGCATACAAGGCCCCCAGCATGGAACAGAGAGCATCAATGCTTTTTGTCAGGTAAACCCCAACGCCGTTTCCGGGATTGGTAACCTCTGCCAATGCGGAGCCGGTTGCCTGGCAGGAGTCCAGCAGACCGGCATAACTAAGCCGCTTGGTTTCGTCAATAACAGCCACCTTGTGCGGATAAGTCTTGGTACTGGCTTCCAGATACTGTAATACACTTTGACGCATGTTTTTTACTTCCTCTGTTCTTTTTCTTTCTTGTGCATTCCCTTTTGATAGTCCTTCTGATTGCAGGGAAGCGTAATTTCAAAGACAGCGCCTACATCGTTAAAGGCGGTAATCTTTCCTTTGTGCAGCTGGACAAATTCTTTGGCCAGCGCCAAGCCGATGCCGGTGTTCCCGTTCTTGCCGGTAAAGAACCGGTCAAAAATATGGGGGAGATCTTCCGGGGCCAGGCCGGGTCCGTCGTCCTTGATTTGGACAATGGCATTGTTGCCTTCCTGCTTGCAGGTAATGACAACCGATTGTTTGCTGTGCGTAATGCCGTTTAACAAAACGTTTTTGAATACGCGAGTCAGCTTTTCTTCGTCCCCGTAGACCAAAACCGGTGTGTCAGGGAACAAATGGGTAATTTGAATGTTCTTTTCTTTTTGAATGGGCTCCAGGGCTAACATGCAGTCATATAGGAGTTCGCGGATGTCACAGTTGTTGCAATTTAATTGGTATGCATGGGCATCCAGTTTGGAGATGGTCAGAAGCTCTTCCACCAGAAGGGACATTTTGTCACTTTCCTGGAGGATGACATTGGCCCCGTTAGAGGCGTCTGTAATGCCGGTAGAAATGCCTTCTGCGTATCCTTGAATGGCCATCAGTGGAGTCTTTAGTTCGTGGGAAGAGTTCTGGAAGAAATGTTGTTTTTCTTCCTGCTCTTTTTCCACTTTTCTGCCCAGAATCCACCCAAGAACGGACATGCCAATGGCAACCACAAGGAAGACAATGCTGACAATAACAATCAGGTAATTCAGATATTGCAGCAACGGAGCAATGTTGACGTACATTAATGTACCAATGTAATCCGCAGAAGAGAATAAGGATTCTCGGTAATAGGTAACGGCATAATAACCGGACTTGGTGCGGAACGATTGGAACTGCCCGGATGGGATTGGATTTTCTTCATGGTACTGACGGACTTCCTGGTCAGAGACGTCTTTGGAAACGCGGTAGTTTCCAAGGTCGGAAGCACCACCATAAGTGTAAACGGCGGTATCAGAAGTGGAACCTGATTCTGCAGTGGCAGAAAGTGTGCCGCCTGCTTCTGCCGAGTCCGAATAAGGAATGTCTTCGCCTGCAGTGGAGCCGTCGGCAAACAGGTCTATGTAGTTGATGTTGCCGCTGAAGTAGGAGCCTTCATATTCCGGGTAGTTGTCATAATTCCCTTCGTCGGCCGCTTCCGCACAGGCTGTCATGTAATCAATTTCATAGGACAACGCTTTTTCGGCTTCGGTTATGAAATGCCTTGGCATGACAAACAGCATGGAGGCCAGGAATGCACCATACACCAAAAGAAGAGAGAGGAGGATAATCCCTACTACTCTGCTATGAAGCGTTTTCATGTGGTGGCTCCCTCCGTTTTCAGACAGTACCCAAAGCCCCATAAGGTTTCAATCCGGACATTGCTGTTTGCGGCAGAAAGCTTTTTGCGGATTTTGCGGACGGCTTCATCCGTAACACGGGTTTCCACGGCACTGTTAAAGTCCCAGATTTCGTTCAGCAACTCTTCCCGGGAATAAGACTTTTCTGTGTTCCGCATCATGTGAGTCAGAAGTTTCAGCTCAGTTGGCGTTAAATGGAGCGGGGTTCCTTTGCAGGTGATTTCGTTTTTGACTTGATTGAAGGCTAAATCGCCGAGGGAAAGGTTTCCCGGTGCCTTACCTGAAGCATCTGTCTTGTCCAGTTCCGTCCGGCGCAGTAAGGAGCGCACCCGCATTAACAGCGCGGTGGGGCGGAAAGGCTTGGTCAGGTAGTCGTCACTGCCGAGGGTAATGCCGCGGACATAATCAAATTCAGAGTCCTTGGCGGTCAGCATGATGATGGGCACGGTGGTAATTTCCCGTAGCTTTTGGCAAATGGTCATGCCGTCTGTTCCCGGCATCATGATGTCCAGGATAACCAGGTCTGCGGGCGCAAGAAGAAATTCCGAATACAGGTCGTCTCCTGTTCGGAATGCTTTGACGGCGTAACCGTCACTTTCCAGAAATGTTCGAATTAGTTCCCGGATGTTATCTTCGTCATCCGCAATGTAGATGGTATAACTCATAGAAACCTCCTATCAACGGCTTTTATTGTACTTGGAGTTTCTTAAGAAATATCCACGATTTTGCATCAAAATTGTCACGAAATTGTCACAACGCTGGGCGAGGTAGTGGACAAAAAACAACGCAGGAAAGCCACCACGGCAGTGGCTGCTTTCCTGCGCCAAAAGGCAGACGTTAAAAAGCGCCCGGTACCTTGATTTTCAGGTAGCCGATGACGCTGTCCGACAGCTGGTCAAAGGAAAGGCCGGTGCTGTTGACAGTCAGATCATAGGAGGAGGCTTGCCCCCATTTGGTGTCCGCGTAATAGTCATGATAGGCCTGGCGCTGTTTGTCCACGGCCTTCATTTTCTTGGCGGCTTTTTTCGGAGTCAGATTTTCTTTTTCCACAAGCCGCTGTACTTTGGCTTCCTGGTCGGCGTGCACGAAGACGGAGACCAGGCCTGGGCAGTCTTTCAGAATGGCATCAGCGGCACGGCCGGTGATGACGAAAGAATGCCCGGCAGCCGCTTCCATCCGTAAAAACTGGAAGGTCAGCGCGGCCGCCATCTGCTCCTGTGTGGAGTTGAAATTGTTCTGCTTTTTAGGGGAGAAGAAGCGGATGCGCTGTTCATCCCATTCATTGGCCGCGCCTTGGAGGGTCAGTCCGGTCTTTTCAATAAAACTGCGGATAACGGCGGTGTCATACAGCTCTACCCCCAGTTTTTCCGCCAGGGAAGCGGCCAGTTCGTGTCCGCCGGAGCCGTTTTCGCGGCCGAGTGCAACAATGAGTTGGTCTTTCATGGAGTGCTCCTTTCAGTCAGCAGGTTCAAAAGCGGCTGGAACTTTCAGCTTTAAGTAAGGGAGGATGGCGTCAGCCAGCTCCGGTAATTCTATGGCGCTGCTGTTAATACACAGGTCATAGTAGCGGGAATCTCCCCAGGTGGTTTCCGCAAAGTAGTTGTGATAGGACTTCCGCTGTCGATCTACACGAATCATGCGCTTTTTGGCGTCTTTTTCCGAAAGTCCGTAGGACTCCTGAATGCGGGCCAGCTTATCTGCTTCCTGTCCGCAAATGAAGAGCCGTACCAGATTGGGGTTGGCGCGCAGAACGTAGTCTGCGGCACGGCCGACAATGACAAAGGATTCTCCGGCTTCTGCTTTTTTTAACAGAAATTCAAACGTCTTTGCCGCAACCGTGTCTTCCAGAGAGTTGACATAGGTTCCCCGGCCGGATGCCGCAAACAGGCTTCTGCGCTTTTCGTCCGTGCGCTTCATGACTTCCGGATGAATGCCTTCTTCCGCCAGCACTTTTTGAATAGAATCCGTGTCAAACAGCTGGATTTGTAATTTGTCTGCCAGAATGGCGGCCAGTTCGTGCCCTCCGGAACCGTGTTCCCGTCCGATGGAAAGAATCAGTTGACTGGTCATATAAACACCTCTGTTTCTACATTAAAAGGACTGCAAAAAGCCCTTTATACCTTTATTATTATAGCTTTTTCCCGTAAGGAAAGGAAGTTACAAACCTGTAATAGTGTTGCTGTCTTTTTGCGGTGGGCGGTGTTACAATACCACTTGAAAAAGAGGCGAAAGGAGGCACGGTTTCGTGTCCAGTATGTTTGATTACTTAACCTGGCGAGGTGACCTTCCCTTTTCCAAGGCGGTTCCGCTGAACGAAGTGGACGGCATGATTTTGGCAAGGGTGGCCTATTTCCCGTTTGAATTGTTTAACTGGTCTTCGGATTATGCTTTTCCGGACCTGTGTCAGAAAATTTCGGAGCTTCCGGAGGAAACCCTGAAACTGCAGGGGGACCTGGAGCTGCGCAAAGAATTGTCTTCTTCCCCGCGATTCAGCTCCTGTTCGTTTTCCGACTATCAAAAGAATTTTAACAGCAAAGCCACAGAGCAGTTTGCTGCCATTACCATTCATCTGAATGAAAAGGAAATGTGTCTTGCTTTTTGCGGCACAGATGCTACGCTGGTCGGCTGGAAAGAAGACCTGAACATGTCGTTCATGGTCTGCGTACCAAGCCAGGGCCGCGCACTGCAATATGCGGAAGAAATCATGAACAAGTATCCTAATAAAAAGGTGTACATGGTTGGTCATTCCAAGGGCGGCAACCTGGCTTGTTACGCGGCAGCTTTCCTGCCGACCGGGTTGGCGCAGCGGGTGCTTCGGGTCTACAGCTATGACGGTCCGGGGTTCCCGGACACCGTCATTCAGGACCCGAAAATGGTCCGCGTGCGCAATAAAGTACAGCTGTTCATGCCCCAGGACTCCATTGTGGGGCGCATTATGAATCAGATTGTGGAACCGGTCATTATCCACAGTACCAATGAATCCATTTACCAGCATGACGTATATTCCTGGGAGGTCCTGGGGCCAAAGCTGGTACTTTCCCCGGACGGGGCAACGGATTTCAGCACTGCCACCGGCGAAGCCATCAAACGCGTGCTGTCCATGACCGACCCCGTGCAACGCAAGGCGGTCATAGACATCGTGTTTGATTTCCTTGGCAGTTCCAATGCGCATACCGTTGCCGAGGTCCGGGAATCCATGAGCAAGAATATGCTTTCGTATCTGAAAGCATTGCAGGGCCTGTCCGGTAAGCAGGTTGGCGAAGTCATGGAAGTGGTTTCCTTCTTTATTAACGCCTATGCCTCTATCTTCGCCAAACGCACCACGGAACAGGCCAAACAGAGTGCCAAAACCTTTTGGGAACAGAATGTACCGGAAGGAGCCCGCAATGTAGTGGAAACTGCCATTGATGTGGCATCTACCATTCCCATCTTCCAGCCGAAGGAGTCAGAGACTGCTTCGGAGGAGACCTCTGACGAAGCGGCAACCAAGGAACCCGGTGCAGAATTTATAGGAGAAACCCCATCTGAATTTACTTCTGCTGATGAAGATCTTTCAGATGATACTACTCTTTCCGCAGACACCGCCGAAGAGGCAACTGAGGATGCGGGCCTGGCGGACAAAGAGCATGAATCACCAGCCAAACAGGAGGTTCATAAGCTGGCCTCCGAATTACTGGCCCATTTAAGTAAGCCAAAGAGTGTAGAAGAACTGTTAAAGAACGTAGCTGCTGAAAAGGCTTCCAGAGCAGCAGAAAAAGAAGAGCAACCAGCCGATGACCTGCATGCGGTAGCTCCGGAAGCAGGAGCGCAGAACGCAGAAACGCAGGAAGCAGACGCTCCGGCGGCTGCTTCTGCTAAAGATGCAGAAAGCCACGCAGGTGCCGAAGACAGCGAAGACACCGAAGACACCGCCTCTGAAGTCAAAAAGACGCTAACGGAGCTGTTTGAAAAGCTGCGGGAAGCGTTGGGCAAAGACGATTGTCAGAAAGATGCCGCAGAATCAGAGGACACTACAACGGCAGAGGATGCTACATCGCCAGAGGGTACGGAAGAATAAAAAATAAGAAAGGATTTGGATTATGCCAGAAACGGTAAAAGAACGAGCAGAGCTGGAGGAACAGTTCAAATGGGACCTCAGCAGCTTATATCAGGATGATGCGGCCTTTGAAGCAGACCTTGCGTCTTTGGACGAACTGACGGAAGCCGCGGCTGCGTTTCAGGGAAAGCTGACCAGCGCAAAGGCCATCCGGGAGTACATGGATGCGGAAACGGCCTTGGACAGAAAGCTGTCCAATTTATTCTGCTATGCCAATTTGCGGCGGAGTGAAGATACGCGCGCAGAGGCGGCGCAGAGCATGTACATGCGAATTTACAGTGCCTACGTGCAGGCTCTTACCAAAATTGCTTTTGCAACACCGGAAATTCTAAGCCTGCCGGTGGAAACACTGGAAGAATTCCGGAAGAATGAAGTGCTGGAACCTTATGCATTCAGCATGGACAACCTGCTGCGCCGCAAGCCGCATACCCTAAGCGCGGCAGAGGAAACGCTGCTGGCCCGCTTCGGCGAAGTGCTGGGTGCTCCATCGGAAATTGCCGACAATCTGCAGGATGCGGACATGGTCTTTGACTCCGTCAAAGACGGTGAAGGAGTAGAACACGAAGTAACCGGTTCCAACTACATCCTGTTGCAAACCAGTCCGGACCGCACCCTGCGGGAAAATTCCTTCCGCAGCTTTTATAAAGGATATCAGGAGCACAACAACACGTTTGCAGCCACCTACTCTGCCAACGTGAAAAGTGCTGTTGCCGAAGCGGACGTCAGAAAGTATTCCTCTTCCCGGGATATGTATATGTCTGGTGAACATGTTCCGGAGTCCGTTTATGACAATCTGATTGAAACGGTGCGGAAACATCTGCCGACCATGTATCGTTATGTGGATTTCCGTAAGCAGATGTTAGGACTTTCCGACTTGCACTACTATGATGTTTACGCACCGCTGGTAGCCGAGTCCACTAAAAAATATACCTACGAAGAAGCCCGGCAAATGGTACTGGATGCCATTGCTCCTTTAGGCGCCGATTACGTAGCCACTGTAAAAGGAGCCTATGCCGACCGTTGGATTGACGTTTATCCCAACAAGGGGAAATCCGGCGGCGCCTTCTCCAGCGGCACCTATGATTCCAATCCTTACATTCTGACGAATTTTACCGGTACCCTGGATTCGGTATCCACCATTGCCCATGAAATGGGGCACTCTATGCACACCTACTACAGCAATCATAATCAGCCGCTGCAATATGCACAGTACACCATTTTTGTGGCCGAGGTGGCATCCACGGTCAACGAAAATCTGCTGATTACCCAGCTGCTGGAAAAAACAACAGATTCAAAGGAAAAACTGGCTTTATTAAACCAGTATCTGGAAAATTTCAAAGCAACCGTATTTCGCCAGACCATGTTTGCTGAGTTTGAGCGGGATGCCCATGCCATGGCGGAGCGCGGCGAAGCGCTGACACCAGATGCCTTAAATCAGCTGTACTACGGTTTGGTAAAAGACTATTTCGGGGACGGTCTGACTATGGACGATGAAATCGGCCTGGAGTGGTCCCGTATTCCACACTTCTACCGTCCGTTCTACGTCTACAAATACGCCACGTCCTATTGCGCCGCCATGGCCATTTCCGAGGCCATCCTCGCCGGCAAACCCGGGGCCGTGGAAGCCTACCGTCAGTTCCTGACGCTGGGCGGTTCCCGCTACCCGCTTGAGGAACTGCAGGTAGCCGGTGTAGACCTGACTTCCCCGGCCCCACTGGATGCGGCGCTGCGGAAGTTTGCTTCCGTCCTTGACGAAGCAACCGCCCTTGCCGCCACCCTTGCCGACTAAGACCGAAACAGAACAACCCAAAATAAGGCCTGCTGCAGACTCTCCTCTGCGGCGGGCTTTTTTGTTGCTTAGGGTGCTTTCGCTTGTCCTGCTGTAGCAGAAGATTTACTGTGCAGGAGTCTTCTTCCTTTGGACAACAACTGTCATTTTATTGCAGCAGGCCGCACCTTCTTTTAAATAGCGTTATACCTTTTGGTGGTGGGACTTTGGCAAGTGGTGAAAAGCTACATCGCCTGGGGGAAAGATCCAAGATGACGAATTCTGCAACTACATACCTGGCGTTACCCACGGTGGAGCAAACAGTTCTGAGCAAACCGTTCTCCATTGCACAAATTTGGAATGAACGGTAGAAAATCCGGGCAATAACGACCACTCATACCTTTTTGCGGTTCTTTTGCTGCTTTTTCCGGTGGCCTTCTGTACACTAGCTTTTGAAAGCATTTTGCTTATGGTAGATCTTCCCTGATCTAAAGAAGGGGCCTGCGGCCGGCCGTTTTATTCTTGAAAACAGCAAAAATCATGGTGGAAGGCCTTAAAGTGGTTTGTCCACCTCCCCATAAAAGGAGAATTTTGTGGTCTTATAAAAGAAGATGTCGAGGTGGATGACTAGAAAAAGCAGGCTCCACCTCCCCTGGATGGTTAATTTAATAGAAAAAGAATTGCTGAATGGGAGGCTCTAAGGGGCGTGGACGCCGATATTTTTCATCTTCCACCATGACTTTTGCAATCTTTAATGGGCGCAAGAAGTAGAAAAAGGGGAGGTGGACTGCAGGAAAAACGGGCGTCCACCATGATAAAGAGCGTAATAAATGAAATCCGGCTTAGAGCAACAAACTTCTTTGGGGGCGTGGATGATATTGAAAGGATCATTCCACCATGAAATGAATAGGAAAGCTAATTCGATGGGTATAAATCGGAGCAAGAAAAACAGGAGGATAAAATGAAAGGTTCAGAGAAAGGCAAAAAAGGAAACAAAAAAGAGAGAAGATTTTTACAAAGGGGAAGCGGCGGACTCCTAGAAACACCGGTATCAGGCGCCTCCTTAGTAGATGTAATGAAAAAGCGGGAAAGCAGTTTGGAAAAAGATATGGCGTTTATATCAAATCGGCTGAACCGTTATCCTATAGAATTGAAAAACAAGTGGTTGGACATTCAGGTGCGAAGCGGATACGTCAGACTTTATCAGATGAAATACGATCCCAAAAAACGGAGATCTGTAAGAAAGTATCTCTCCAAAGCGGAAAAAGTACAGGCTGAAATGCTGGCACAGCAAACGTATGACCGGCAGGTGCTAAAGTTGATGGAGCAGGAGTGGAAAGCCTTGACGGCGGCGCAGAAAGCATATGCGCAGATGACTGAATTTTATGAGGATGTTTATACCAAAATGGGGCCGCACCGTCAGGCGCTGGTAACGCCCGTCATTCCCACCACACAACAGAAGGTGGCGGCGTGGTTGGCGGAGCCGTACCCATCCATGACAAAGTATGCGGAGTCGGCAACGTATTTGACGGAGCAGGGCGAGTATGTGCGCTCCAAATCGGAGCTGATGATTGCCGACCGGCTGTATCACGCGGGGATACCGTACAAATATGAGTGTCCGCTGGAATTTCCGATGGAGCCACATGCGGAATCGGGGAAGACCAGCAGGTTCTATCCGGATTTCACCATCTATCTGCCGGAGCAGGAGAAGGAGCTGTACTGGGAGCATTTCGGCCTGATGAGTGACGCGGACTACCTTGCCCACACCATTTCTAAATTGTCCTTTTACCAGCGAGTTGGTCTTTTACAATCCGGGCAGCTGATCTTAACCTTTGAAGCCCAATCAACCAACCTTGATCCAAAGGAGATTACGGAAATTATTGAAAGGATAAGGAGTTAAGAAAAAAGGGGCAATCTGTTTGTCTTTTGTCTATGGTTGGTGGTATCATCGTATCATCAAGCAGTAAGCGTCAAGTAACTATAGAAAGAGGCAAGATTTTAAATGGAAGAACAAAAGGAAGTTTCGGCTAAAGTAGCCGAAAAGGCGTTAGCAAAAGCGGCAGCAGAAGTGGCGGAAGCCGCAGAAAAGGTAGCCGAAAAAGTGGCCGCAGAACGGAATACAGAAGTGGCGGACAGCCTGCCAAGTTTAGAGGAAATCCGAAAGATGTTTGCGGATGATAAGTTTGCTACGGAGGCGGCCGCGGCCGTCATAACGGAGGCCGGCGTGCGCCACGCAAAATGTGAAATGGAGCTGACCCCGGTGCATTTGAATGCAAGAGGTGCGGTTATGGGTGGCGCCCTGTTTACGCTGGCCGACTTTACAGCGGCCGTGGCCGCCGAGGGCTATAAGGCGGAACTGGACAGCGTATCGCTGGATGCCAACATTACCTATTTTGCTCCGGCTAAAGGAACAAAAGTCATTGCGGAAGCCACCTGTATTAAGGCCGGCCGCACAACCAGCTACTATGAAGTGCTGTTGACAGATGATGTGGGGACAAATGTTGCCAAGTTTACTTGTAACATGTTTACTATTAGAAAAAGTGCTCTATAGAAAAAGCACGCTACAGTAAAAATAAAAAGTATCAAAAAAGGTGCCGTCAGATAGAAAGAAGGATTTCCATGTTGAAATATGGTGTTTTGGCAAAAGGTGTAGAAGTGCTGTGCTTTAAGCCGGCATTACAAAACTTAGCCACTGTTTTTCCGGATATGGATATGGCAGAATATAAGAAGAAGGTAAAAAAAGAATATAAGGCAATGCTGCTCCGTACACCGGATATTGGCGGAAGCTCTTTGGAAGCCAACCTTTATATTGCAGCGTTTGTCTTTTCCTTATATAAGGCGGAGCCGGAAAAGATTACTCCGGAAATTGTGAATGGTATGGTAACGGCGGTGTTTGACTCGCCCTTCATGGTAAAGGCCCATGCCAACAAGAAGGTTACCCTGTTTACGGATAAGGTGCAGGACAAGAAGCTGCAGGAAAGCAAGGCAAGCCAGAATTCCCCGTACGAACTGGATTGGAAGTTTGACTACGTAAAAGGCGTGGACGAATTTTATAATACCTACACCGAATGCGGCATTTGCAAGCTGGGCCAGCGGGAGAACTGCTTTGAATTTGTGCCCTGCCTGTGCAATATGGATGAGCGGAACTACCGGAACGAGGGAGGGGAACTGCATCGCACAAAGACCCTGGCCCAGGGGGATGAGTGCTGCAACTTCCACGTTACGCGGATTGTGAAGGAAGAAACTGACGGCGCCGGAGAAAACGCAGAAAGCGCAGAATAAACGGGATAACTCAGAAAAAGGCGACAGGTCAAGGAGAAAACCTGAAGCACGACATTTTTGGAAAAGGAGATGGACCGATGGAGGTTTTGAAGAAAATTACACAATTTGTCAGTAAGTACATGGCGCTGATAGTCATTGCGGTTGCGGCACTTGCGTTGTTTGCGCCCAATACGGTCAGCTTCATCAAGACCAGTTACGTCAACACGCTGCTTGGCATTGTTATGTTTGGCATGGGTCTGACGCTGAAACCGCAGGACTTCAAGGTGGTGTTCAGCCGCCCGAAAGATGTCATTATTGGCTGTGTTGCGCAGTTTACAGTTATGCCGCTGCTGGCGTTTGTACTGACGAAGGTGTTTGGTCTTTCAGCGGAGCTGGCCATCGGCGTTATCCTGGTTGGCACGTGCCCGGGCGGAACGTCTTCCAATGTTATGACGTATCTTTCCAAGGGCGATGTAGCCCTGTCCGTCGGCATGACAGCCGTCTCTACTATCTTAGCTCCGGTTCTGACGCCGCTTCTGACCTATTTGTATGCCGGTCAGAAGGTGGAAGTAAACATGCTCAGCATGTTCCTTTCCATTGTAAAAGTGGTTATTGTACCCATTTTGCTCGGCTTTGTTATTAATCACTTCTTTAAGAAGTTTACGGAAGCGGTGGTAGAAATTCTGCCGCTGATTTCCACCACCGCCATTGTGGCTATTGTAGCGGCGGTGGTATCCGCCAACTCGGCTAAGCTGTTAACCAGCGGACTGATTATTGTTGTAGTTGTTATTCTGCATAACGTACTTGGTTATGCGCTTGGGTATGCCATTGGCAAGGTCCTGAAGCTGGATACAACCAAGTGCCGGGCCATTTCCATTGAAGTGGGAATGCAGAATTCCGGACTGGCAACCTCATTGGCAACCACGCATTTTGCCATGTATCCGCTGGCTACCATACCGGGAGCTGTGTTTAGCGTATGGCATAATATCTCCGGAGCCATTCTTGCCAACATTTTTGCAAGAACGGCTGACGTAAAAGGAAACCTGCCGGCAGAGGAAAAGGAGTCTCCGGTGCCGGAAGATGGGGCGGAATAAAATCCAAAAATAGAAAAAGAAATTGAAGGAAAAGAGGTAACGGAATGGGACTGATTAAGGCAGGCGCAGGCGCGCTGGGCGGAACATTAGCAGACCAGTGGAAAGAGTTTTTTAGCTGTGATGCATTAGACAAAGAAGTATTGGTGGCCAGGGGCGTCAAACAGACGACCGGGCGGTCCTCCAATACGAAGGGAAATGAC
>CAVFBE010000047.1:0-6686 GCA_963620745.1 Muribaculaceae bacterium
TCCTCTACCGGTTTTGCCACGTTGCCGGACGCAGCGGCTTAAGGCAGCAGATAATAAAATGCCAGCTTGTATCTGACAGCCGGTTTTACAACTGAAATCAACACGAAGCCCCTGTTCCCGGATTGGGAACAGGGGCTTTCTTTAGTAAAGATGAAATCCAGCTGATGCAAGCCTGCCCAGGTGGTATAGGTTTAGTCATCAAACTTATGGACAAACAGTCCGGAAAGCAGCTTCGGTTCAAACCAGGTAGATTTTGGCGGCATGAGAAGACCGGCATCAGCAATGTTCATGAGTTCGGTCAAAGAGGTTGGATACATGCTGAAGGCAATGTCCATATCTTCGTGACAGCGGCGTTCTAACTCGCCGAGGCCACGGATGCCGCCGACAAAGTCAATTTTAGGATCCGTGCGCGGGTCCCCGATGTGAAGCACCGGAGCCAGCAGGTTATTTTGCAGGATGGAAACGTCCAGGGAGTCTACCGGATGATCAGCGGGGTAGGTGCCCGGCTTGGCAGTCAGCTTGTACCAGTTGTCCTCCAGATAAAGGCCGAAGGTTTTCGGGGCTTCCGGATGATACGGTTCCTTCCGCGGGGTTTTGTCAATTTCAAATTTGTCTTCAATGGCGTGGAAGAAGGCGTCCTTGTCCATGCCGTCCGGCAGGAGAACCACGCGGTTGTAGTCCATGATGGCCAGTTCATCGGCAGGGAAAACAACGGCCAGGAAGAAGTTGAACTCTTCGTTTCCGGTGTATCCCGGGTGTGCCTTTCTGAGGTTTTGCCCAACTCTGGCAGCGGAGGCACAGCGATGATGTCCGTCTGCAATATAAAGCGCATTTACGTCTGCAAACAGCTGCTCCAGTTCCTGGTTTACGGCGGCGTCATCTACTACCCAGACGGTGTTGCCAACGATTCCTTCGCTGGAGGTGAAGTCATAAACCGGCGCGTGACTTGCTTTCCAGTCATTCAGAATGGCGGAAATTTTGTCCGAGCTGCGGTAAGCAAGGAAGATAGGGCCGGTGTTGGCGTTGCAATAGGTAACGTGGTTGACTCTGTCTTCTTCCTTTTCTGCGCGAGTCAGTTCATGTCGTTTAATATTACCGTCTATGTAATCCTGAATGGAGGCGCAACCGACCAGTCCGGTCTGTTCCTGTCCGTTCATGGTCTGACGGTAAATATAAAACATGGGGGTGGCGTCCTGCTTGCAGATACCGTCGGTTTCCAGCTTTTTTAGATTGGAAGCTGCTTTTTCATAGACCTGCTTGCTGTAGAGGTCTGTGCCCTCCGGCAAATCTACTTCGGCTTTGTCTACGTGCAGGAAGGAGTACGGGTTTCCTTTTACCATGTCCCGTGCTTCTTCTGAGTTCATTACGTCATACGGGAGAGCCGCCACATCGGCAGCGTGCTCCGGAACCGGGCGCAGGGCCCGGAATGGTTTAAAAATGGCCATGTTACAATGCTCCTTTAAAGCTTGAAGTCTTCTGCAGAATATTGCGTTTTCAGCTTCGGACTGCGCTCCGGTTCCCGTTTCAGCGGATCATATTTGAAGTGCTTACAGGAAGAGTCCGGACACATAATACCCCGCTTGACGCAAAGAATTTCCGCTCCGGTGGGGGCGGTTCTGCCGATGGCACAGTATTTGCAGGCCGGGGTCCGTTTTCCGTTAAGAATGTGTTGCATAAGAACGCTTCTTTCTGATGTAGTTACTTAAAATAATAGCATAGATTCAAGGTCTTTTCCATGTTACAATGACTTTGACTAAAAATGGACAAAGGAGGCAATGCATGATTTCCAGAAAAGTTACCGTGCTGGCGGAAAACGGACTGCATTTCCGCCCGGTTAACACGTTTGTGGCAGAAGCCGCCCGCTTTGAAAGCAGCATTCTGCTTTCCTGCAACGGCACGGAAACCAATGCCAAAAGTATGATCAGCCTTCTGTCCGCACGGATTAAATACGGCAGTGAAGTTACCATTACCGCAGACGGCCCGGACGAACGGGACGCCGTCAAACGGATGGCGGCGCTGCTGGAAGGAGAGTACCCTCTCCCGTAGCAAAGGAAATGGAGAAATGAATATGTTGAAAGGAGTAGCCGTATCGGAAGGATACGGAATCGGCAGTGCAATTGTACTGCCGGATGTGGATCTGGACTACAGCGCCGCCCAGTTTGAAGGCATGGTGCCGGAGTCCCGGCGGTTGCAGGTTGCGGTGGACCGGCTGCAGGAACGCCTTTCTGCCATGGCAGAAAGGGTAGAGCAGCGGGCCGGACCCAACGAAGCCGCTATTTTGCGTGGGCATCTGGCCCTGCTGCAGGACCCGGATTTACACGAGGAAATTGCAGATCTGATAGGCACCGGGTGGCCGGCAGAAGCGGCGCTGGACCGGGTCTGCAAGAAGTATATTGAAATGTTTAACCAGTCGGAGGATGTTTTCTTCCGGCAGCGGGGCGCGGACATCCGTGACCTGCGGCAAAGTCTTTTAATGGAGCTCCTGGGGAAAGACCCGGTCCGGTACGAGACTCTGCCGGCCGGCACCGTTTTGGTGGCCCGGGAACTGACGCCCTCCGTGGTGGCAAGACTGGGCAAGGGAAACATAACCGGCCTGGTCTCCGAAAACGGAGGCTTTACTTCCCATAGTGCCATTCTGGCCAGAGCCATGGGTATCCCCGCCATGATGGCGGTATCTGCCGCCACGGCTCAGATTCAGGACGGAGACCAGGTGGTAGTGGACTGTGAACACGAAGCTGTTTGCTTAAATCCAACCAAAGAAGAACTGGCTTCTTACCGCGCACGGGAAACCCAGTTTCATCTGGAACAGAAAACCTTACAGCGTTTTCTGGATTGTCCAACGGTTACCATGAACGGCATAGAAAAAGGCGTATACGCCAATCTTTCCAAGCCGGAGGACGTATCCCGGGCCATAGAAAACGGGGCAGAGGGCATTGGACTGTTCCGCACAGAATCCCTGTTCCAGGGCCATGCCCACGCTCCTACAGAAGATGGCCAGTTCCGGGCTTACGCCTCTGTGGTGCAGGCCATGAAAGGAAAAGAAGTGGTTATCCGTATCCTGGATACCAGTGGGGAAAAGTCCATCCCCGCCCTGCGCGGCAAAATGCGGCCGGATGGTCTGGTAGACCGCTCGGTCCTGAAGACGCAAATCCGCGCCATTTTGCGCGCCTCGGAGTTCGGCAAAGTCAAAATTATGATTCCCATGGTGCACGCAGCAGAGGAAGTGCTTGCGGTTAAAGAAATTGTTTCGGAAGCCACTGTAGAACTCCGTGGGGAAGGAAAGCATATTTTAAGTATTCCGGTTGGAGCCATGATTGAAACCCCGGAAGCGTTAGACTGCCTGCCCGAACTGGCCCGGGTCTGCTCCTTCTTCTCTATTGGCACCAATGACCTTACCAGCTCTTTGCTTCACCTGGAGCGGGACAAGGTGCACGTTTACAACAGCCTGGACCCGACCGTTACCACTGCCATTGCGCAGATTATCCGCACGGCAAAGACCGCCAAAATACCGGTCAGTGCCTGTGGCGCTTTTGTAACGGATCCCCGTTTAATTTATCATTTGCTTTTATGGGGTCTGGATGTCTTTTCTGTTTCAGCAGAATCCATTTTAAAGACCCGGAAAGCCATCTCTCAATTGGAAGCATAATCAGCAAAGGGACGCAGAAATTCTGCGTCCCTTTTACCTTGTGAATTGTTTCACACGCAGGGAACAAAAAACTAGGATATTTGGCTAGATTGTCAATTTAAATTTTAGGCATTATGCTTTATACTTTTCCCCAATGGGAAAGAATTCCCAAGGCGTTTGCGGAAAGGACTTACTATGGCAGAAAAACTCATATCATTTCATAACATGGAAGAGCAGGCCGAACTGTTCGGCGGCTTTGATTCCAACATCAAAATGATAGAAGATGCCTATGGGGTAACCGTATTAAGCCGCAACGGCCAGCTGAAAGTGACCGGTAGCGGAGAAAAACTGGAAGCTGCTGCCAAAGTCATTGAAGTCCTGCTGGATATGGTCCAAAAAGGGCAGCCTTTAAACGAACAAAACATTCGCAACGTTATGCAAATGGTGGCGGACGGACAGGAAGACAAGCTGGATGTCCTGCTTGCCGATTGCATTTGCATTACCAGCAAAGGAAAGCCGGTCAAGCCCAAAACGTTGGGACAGGAAAAATACGTGCAGGCCATCCGGGACAACACCATTGTCTTCGGCATTGGTCCGGCCGGTACCGGCAAGACGTATCTGGCGGTAGCCATGGCTGTTAAAGCTTTTAAGGCTAAGGAAGTCAGCAGAATTGTGCTGACTCGCCCGGCAGTAGAAGCCGGAGAAAGTCTTGGTTTCCTTCCCGGGGACTTACAGCAGAAGGTAGACCCGTACCTCCGTCCGCTGTATGACGCCCTCTTTGATATGCTGGGGCCGGATCAGTTCCAACGCCAGTTGGAGCGCGGCACCATTGAAGTGGCACCGCTTGCTTACATGCGGGGCCGCACCCTGGATGACAGCTTCATTATTCTGGATGAAGCCCAGAACACCACTTCGGAGCAAATGAAAATGTTCCTGACTCGCCTGGGCATGAATTCCAAAGCGGTTGTCACCGGGGACATTACACAAATTGACCTGCCCGGCGGAAAGAAATCCGGCCTGCAGGAAGTAACTAAAATCCTGAAAGGCATCAACGGCATTGCCACCATCCGCTTTGACGCCAGAGACGTGGTTCGCCACCGCCTGGTACAGGAAATTGTCAACGCCTATGAACGCTATCAGAAAAAGAAGGAGAAGAAATGACATGGCCCACAAAGTAAAAGTGGTAATTACTGACAAACAAAATGCCGTTAAGGTTCCCAAAGGCCTGCGGCTCTTAATCCGCCGCTGCTGTACTGCCGTTCTGGTTTGCGAAAACTTTGAAAGTGACGCCGAAGTTTCCGTTACCATTGTAGACAACGAACAAATCCGGGAACTGAACGCCAAATACCGGAACATTGACCAGGCAACGGACGTCCTGTCGTTCCCTCTTGGCGTGGAAGGCCAGTATGATGTCAACCTGGATACCGGGGAAGCCCAGCTGGGGGACATTGTGCTGTCTCTGGAACGTGCCATGGATCAGGCCGAGCGATACGGCCATTCTCTGGAACGGGAAGTGGGCTACTTAACCGTACACTCCATGCTTCACCTGCTCGGATATGATCATGAATCCGGCGGACTGGAACTGGTCCGGATGCGGGAACATGAAGAAAAAGCCCTGAACGAACTGGGCCTTCGCCGGGACGGCAAATATTACATTGAAGAAAGCGAAGTTTAATGAGCAATTTTAACTTGGATAAAGACACGGCAGCCAAAAGCAGTATGACCAAAAGCAGCACCGCTTTTATTTCTATTCTTGGCTGTCCGAACGTCGGAAAGTCTTCCTTGCTGAACTGCATGATTGGCCAGAAGGTGGCCATTGTTTCCAACAAACCGCAGACCACGCGGACGCGGATTATGGGTGTTTTAACCACCGGAAACTGTCAATTGGTATTTACGGATACGCCGGGTTACCACCGGCCCAGAAATAAACTTGGGGAAAAGATGATTCAGGCTGTGGCCGACAGCATTGCCGGCGTAGACGCCTGTCTTCTGGTAATAGAACCCGGAAAAGAAGTCCGTCCTGCCGAAAAGGAATTACTGGAAAAATGCAAAAAAGGCGGCGTGCCGGTACTGTTGGCCATCAATAAAATTGATATGCTGGCGGACAAGGCCGTGCTTGCCGAATGCATGGCTTTCTGGGACTCCGTGTTTGACTTCCAGGCCATTGTCCCAGTCTGCGCAGTCAAAGGAGACGGCGTAGACGAACTTATGGACGAACTAAAGAAAATGGCGCAGCCGGGCCCGCACTTCTTCCCGGATGACACCTTAACGGACCAGCCGGAGCGGGTGCTTGCTGCAGAAATGATTCGGGAAAAGATGCTCCGTCTGCTGCAGGAAGAAGTGCCCCACGGTGTTGCGGTCAGCATTGAACGCTTCTCAGAGCGGGACGACCGGGATCTCCTGGACATAGACGCCACCATTTACTGCGAAAAGGAAAGCCACAAAGGCATTGTTATCGGCAAGCACGGCGCCATGCTGAAGAAAATCTCTACCTTTGCCCGCCAGGACATGGAAGCCTTCTTCGGTTGCCAGGTCAACCTGCACTGCTGGGTCAAAGTCAAAGAAGGCTGGCGGGACCGCGAAGGCCTTATCCACAACTTTGGCTTGGACTGATTGGACTAATTGGATTAGATACAAAACAACCTAAAAGCAGAATCCAACAAACCCGGCCATAAAAGAAAAACTAATGGAAATAAGCGCAACACGTGAAAGCGAAACACGTGAAAGCAAAACGCGTGAATTAGGAATCTTTAATTTAAACTACCGCAGATGTTGCCATTAAGGCTACCCTGCGGTAGTTTCCTTTTTCCATTACCTCATATCGGTCCCGGTTTCGGAATATGAGGTAATTTGGCGTGTCAGTTACCTCATATCAGCCCCGTCTTCGGAATATGAGGTAATTTGCGAAAGTATCTTTCGTACAGGTAAAGCGCCAATTCCCAGATTTACCTCAGATATGGTCTGAACCCACTAGTATGAGGTAAATTGGCACTTCAATTACCTCACATCAGCCCCGTCTTCGGAATATGAGGTAATTTACGAAAATGTCTTTCATACAGGT
>CAVFBE010000048.1:0-14612 GCA_963620745.1 Muribaculaceae bacterium
TTCTGATTGTTCTCCAGATTGTGGTATACATGCTCCGTGGAGTTTACTACGCCCCGGTTGGTGAATCCGGAATTCCAAAGGACATTTCCGGTTCTGCCATGGCAGTAGCCATTCTTCTGATTCAATCCCCGATGCTTTGGGCCTTCGCCACCTATGGAAACATTGTGGATAAGTTTGCGCCCAGCAAGGCATATTCCATCATCTTCATCATCATGATTTCCCTGTATGGTGTTGGCTTCATTGCCTCTACCATTCTTTGCAGCATGGTAAAACGCAAAGGATTGAAGATTGACGTAAACCAGGATGACGCGCTTGAAAAGGAGGTTACCTGATGGAACTGGCATTAGCAACCGATTGGGGAATTCTGGAAAATTCTCCGGAAAGTATGGAAGAGCAGCTTCAAAAGCTGAACACCGCTGGCGTATCTCATGTCCATTGGGCTTATGACTGGGACTTTGAATACGCCTACTCCAAGTGGGAAATGATTCAAATTAAGGAGCTTTTGGACAAGTACAACATCAAAGTAAAAGGTGTTCATGCAACCGAAGGCAATACACGGTGCCGCGTAAAAGACGGGAACCCGCTGTTTCTGAACCGGACCCGGATGCGGGATAACCGTAAGGACATTACTTCGCCACACGAATACAACCGTCTGGCAGGCGTGGAACTGGTCCAAAACCGTGTGGACCTTGCCCATCTTCTTGGCGCAACCGAAATTGTATTGCACTTGGTGGTTCCCTATGAAGATTTTGAAAACATCCCCGGGTTCAAAGAAAAGTGGTACGAACAAGTGTTCAAGTCTTTTGACGCCTTGGAGCCCTATTGCAAAGCTATGGGTGTCCGTATTGCCATTGAAAACATGATTTGTACACCCGCTCCATACCAATTTGAAAAACTAGATCGTCTATTTGCACGGTATGACAAGGATTACATGGGCTTCTGCTGTGACACCGGACACGCCGCACTTGTAACAGATGCCGTAGCGTTCCTTGAACGGTATTATGACCGCCTGATTGCAATGCACTTGGATGACAATCATGGAGTAAATCGCACGTTGTCAGAAGACCCGGACGGAGCCGTCCAGAAGTCAGATGCGCACATCATTCCGTACCAGGGCGTTTGTGACTGGGACAAAATCTGCGAGTACATTGCCCAGTCCCCCTACACCCTGCCTCTGACCCTGGAGGTCACGGTCCCGCACTGCACGTTGGAGGAAGAACGTCAAGGACTCTTGGACCTGATTAAAGCAGGCGAGCGACTAACCAACAAAGTCTTGGAGTACCGCGCAAAATTACCAGTGTCAAGCACAGGGAGCTGATGATTATGAAACTTCACATGCTAAAATCCAAACTCCACCGCGCCACGGTAACGGAAGCCAATCTGAATTATGTTGGCAGCATTACCATTGACCGGAAGCTGATGGAGAAGGCAAATCTTCTGGAATACGAACGGGTTCTGGTGGTCAACATCAACAACGGAAGCCGCCTGGAAACCTATGTCATGACGGGCGAGTCAGGCTCCGGCATTATTTGCCTGAACGGTGCCGCTGCCAGGTGTGCACAGGTGCAGGATAAAATCATTGTCATGGCTTTCTGCGAATTGGAAGAATGGGAAGCCCAGGAGCATAAGCCGACCATAGTTTTCCTGGATGACGAGAATAAGGTGGATTCGGTTGTGGGCTGACCACGGGCAACTTTTTCCCGCTTGTATTTTTTAATGGAATCACATATAATAATGGCGACAGGACTCCCCACACCTCTCACATAAGTGATGTGCCCCATGGGGAGACATTTTTTATAATGGTTCCTTGACTCATAGTATCACCTCCTTCGCTCGAAAAGCTCATGAGGAAAACTGTTTCATCCAAAAAACTATTTTTCACTCCAAATTCATATTACCTATTTAACTTTCCTGGCAGGCCTCCGCCCAAAATGCGGAGGCCTGCTTTTTTCATTGCCTCCTTTCCACTCTTCTTAATCTACTCTTAAAAAACAGTCCCCTGATTTGTTCGGTTTCTTGTTCGCTTTTGGCTATATTTGCCAAAAAAAAAAAAAAAACGGAAAATTATTCCATAGTTTTCCCATTTGTGAACAAGTATATTAGCCTTATACAGCATAAATCTTCCCATCGGAGCAAAGCGCGCGCTTAAATTATAGAAGTAGAAATTAGGAGGCTTTTATGTTCAAAAAATTGCAGTTCGATCGAAAAGTGCTTGCACAGTTTTTGATCATTTGTATTGGGTCTGAATCCATTTATTTCATGTACGCAATCAAGAACGTTTTGTATACGCCGTACAGAGAAATGCTTGGGCTGACCAATGGGCAACTCGGCTTTGTTCTGTCTATGATGGGCATGGTTGCATTCTTTGGCGGCATTCCAAGTGCATGGGTTCTGAATCGGTTTTCCGCACGAAAACTGATGTCTATTAACCTGGTCATCACCGGCCTAACCGGCTTTTATTTGGTTTCCGGCATGGTTACCTATGCCGGCATGCTGGTAGTTGGCGTAATCTGGGGTTTCTCTATGGAAGCGTTTTATTGGGGCGCCGTAACAAAGAGCATTCGTTGTTTGGCATCGGAAGACAAGCAGGGAATTGCATTTGGCTCCATGGAACTGACCAGAGGTTTGGTTAACTTTGTACTTAGCTCTGTTGCAACCGGTATCTTTGTTCTTTTCGGAGAAAAAGTTATGGGCGTCAGAGTAGCCCTGGGTGGTGCCGCAGCGTTCCTGATTATCATGGGCGTTGTTACCTTCTTCCTGATTCCGGAAGAAGACTTCCTGAAGGCAGACACTTCTGCCGGCAAAAATAAAGAATCCCTGAAGGGTGCTATTAAATGCCTGAAGATTCCACAGCTCTGGCTGATCGGCTTCATGGGCATGGGTGTTTATGCCGTTTATCTTGGCTGTTCCTTCTTCCTGCCGTTCCTGGAAGACGTTCTGGCCGTTCCAACCGTTCTGGTAGCTATCTTCGGTATTGCTTCTTCCAACTGGGTAAGAATGATTTCCGGACCTATCAGCGGTGTAGTTGGTAACAAACTGTTTAAGAGCTCGGCTTCTCTGATGAGAATCCTGTTCTTAGTTGGTATCGTTATTTTGGCAGCCATTGTATTAATCCCGAAGCAATCCTCTATGATTTGGCCAATTACCATTCTGTTGATTGTTCTTCAGATTGTTGTATATATGCTCCGCGGCATTTACTATGCGCCCATCGGCGAATCCGGCATTCCGAAAGAAGTTTCCGGTTCCGCCATGGCAGTAGCCATTCTTCTGATCCAGTCTCCAATGCTCTGGGCATTTGCCACTTACGGAAACATTGTAGACAAATTTGAACCGAACAAGGCTTATTCCATCATCTTCATCATCATGCTTTCTCTGTATGGTGTAGGCTTTATTGCTTCCTCCATCCTTTGCAGCATGGTAAAGCGCAGAGGCTTAAAGATTAATCTTGATGGCGATGAAGCGGAAGCTCCTGCTGAAGTAGCCGCACCTGCAGAAGCAGAAGTAGTTGCCGAAAAAGCAGAATAAGGAAGGCAGGCATTTTATGGAACTAGCATTAGCAACTGACTGGGGAATCCTTGAAAATTCTCCGGAAAGTATGGAAGAGCAGCTTCAAAAGCTGAACGCTGCCGGCGTTACTCATGTTCATTGGGCTTATGACTGGGATTTTGAGTATGCCTATTCCAAATGGGAAATGATCCAGATTAAGGAACTTCTGGACAAGTACAACATCAAAGTAAAAGGTGTTCATGCAACCGAAGGTAATACACGGTGCCGCGTAAAAGACGGTAAACCGCTGTTTCTGAACCGGACCCGGATGCGGGATAACCGTAAGGACATTACCTCCCCGCATGAGTATAACCGTCTGGCCGGTGTGGAACTGGTACAGAACCGTGTTGACCTTGCCCATCTCCTTGGAGCAACTGAAATTGTTTTACACTTAGTTGTCCCCTATGAAGACTTTGAAAACATTCCGGGCTTCAGGGAGAAGTGGTTTGAACAGGCCTTTAAATCCTTTGATGAACTGGAGCCATATTGCCGCGCAATGGGTGTCCGGATTGCCATTGAGAACATGATTTGTACACCAGCCAAATATCAGTTTGAAAAGCTGGACAAACTGTTTGAACGGTATGACAAGGATTACATGGGATTCTGCTGTGACACCGGACATGCCGCTCTGGTTGCCGACGCCGAAGCCTTCCTTGAACGGTACTATGACAGACTGATTGCCATGCATCTGGATGATAACCACGGCGTCAACTGGGCTCTGTCAGAAGACCCGGACGGAGCAGTTCAAAAATCAGACGCGCATATTACTCCATACCAGGGAATTTGTGATTGGGATAAGATTTGCGAATATATTGCTAAATCGCCCTATACGCTGCCTTTGACGCTGGAGGTTACCGTTCCTCATAGCACGTTGGAAGAAGAGCACGAAGGTCTGATGGACCTGATTAAAGCCGGGGAACGCCTAACCAACAAGGTTCTGGAGTACCGCGCAAAAATGGCCGAATAAAACACAAGGATGAATATTATGAAACTGTCAATGTTAAAAACCAAAATTCACAGAGCCACCGTAACAGAAGCAAACCTGAATTACGTGGGTAGCATCACCATAGACAAAGATCTGATGGACCAGGCAAACCTGCTGGAATATGAAAAGGTGCTTGTTGTGGACATCAACAACGGAAGCCGCTTGGAAACTTATATTATCAAAGGCGAGCCAGGCTCCGGCGTTATTTGCCTGAACGGTGCCGCTGCCCGTTACGTGCAGGTTGGCGATAAAGTGATTATCATGGCTTTTTGTGAGTTGGACGAACAGGAGGCAGAATGCCATGAACCAACGGTTGTCTTCCTGAAGGACGACAACTCGGTAGACTCCATTGCCGCCAAAGAGGTTCACGGGCAAATCATGTAATGCAACACTAAAATAGAGCAAGCCAGGACAACTGTCCTGGCTTGCTTTTATTCCATTGTTTTCTTGTTTCGTCTCAGCGTTTCATGACCAATCCGCTTAGGCGCCTGCCGTCTGCGTTTAAACGCCTTCGGTTATCAGCCCTTCAATTTCCACTGCATCCGGCATAACCGCAATAGAGCCATACCGGGTTGTGGTCAGGGATGCAGCCGCAGAAGCAAATTGCAGCATTTCAAAAAGCTGCTCCTCCGTAAGGGATTCCGGATTGCACCCAAAGTCCAACAGTTTGCTTAAAGCTGCACCGCAAAAGGAATCTCCCGCTCCGGTTGTATCAATTGTCTTTACTTTTAAATAACACGGGTGGTGCAAAATTTTATCTGCCGTCAACGCGTACGCGCCGTCTTTCCCGCAGGTGGCAAAAAGCAGCTTTGGAGAAAATTCTGCAAAGCACTGCCTTGCCGCTTCCGCAATGTCCCGCTCCCCATAAAGGAACGTTAACTCATAATCCGAAATCTTAATGATATCTGCATAAGAAAGTACCGTGCGGATGGCTTCTTTGGCGTCCTCTGGCTTCTTCCACAGCGGTTCCCTTAAATTCGGATCCACCGAAATCAGAACACCCTGCTGCTTTGCCAGCTCCAGCGCTTTTATGGTGGCACTTCTTGCCGGTTCATCCGTCATGGACAGGGTGCCCACATGAAAAATACGGGCATTTCCAATCAGTTCTTCTGATATTTCCTCTTCGGACAAAAGCGTGTCCGCACTGTGGATTCTGGAAAAGGAAAAGTCCCTATTCCCCTCTTTATCCAATGCAACAAAGGCCAGTGTGGTAAATGCTGTATCTGTTCTATATAAAGAGGATGTGTCTATGTGGTAGGAGGCAACTGCATCGCCAAGGAAACGGCCAAACAGGTCTGTTCCTACTTTTCCAATGAACGCCGTCTTTTTCCCCAGTTTGGTTGCTGCCGACAGTACGTTGCACGGGGCGCCGCCGGGGCAGGCTTCAAAAAGGAAATTTCCGCTTTCGCTGGTTCCTCTGGGCATAAAGTCAATTAACAGCTCTCCCAGAGCTACAATATCAAACATCTTATCCCTCCAGATTGGTTCCGGTCTCCTTGTCAAAGAGATGAACGGCACTTTCGCAGAACGTAAAGGAGATAATAGAGCCATTAGCAAACGCATTCTGTCTGTCCTGATGCAGGGTCGGCACAATGATAATGGTGTCCTTTTCGTCTACATTTACGTGCAAGTAAACGGAACTGCCCATCATTTCTGACATCATGATGTTGCCGGTCAGACCGTTGTCCTCTGCAGAGCACAAAGAAATATGTTCCGGTCGAATTCCCAGTGTAATTTCCTGTGACGTTACGCCGGCAGCCTTCAGGCGCGCCTGCTTTTCTTCCGGCAAAGTAAGCTGCATGCCTTGCACCTGCACCTTATACGTGCCGTCTTCTTCCGTAAGCAATGCATCATAAAAGTTCATTTGCGGTACACCAATAAATCCGGCCACAAACAGATTGTCCGGGTGGTCAAACACCTCTTGCGGTGTTCCCACCTGTTGCACTACGCCATCTTTCATAATGACAATCCGGTCACCCAGGGTCATGGCTTCCGTTTGGTCATGCGTTACGTAAACAAAGGTGGTTTTAATCCGCTGGCGCAGCTTAATCAGCTCCGCCCGCATCTGGTTCCGAAGCTTGGCATCCAGGTTAGACAGCGGTTCATCCATCAGCAGAACCTTGGGTTCCCGGACAATGGCGCGGCCTATGGCAACTCGTTGCCGCTGGCCACCGGACAAAGCCTTTGGCTTTCTGTCCAGATACTCTGTAATTCCCAGAATTTCCGCGGTGCTTTCCACCCGCTCCTTTATCTGGTCTTTCGGCATCTTCTTCAACTTCAGCGGGAACTCCATGTTTCCGCGAACCGTCATGTGCGGATACAGGGCATAACTTTGGAATACCATGGCAATGTCCCGATCCTTCGGTTCCACTTCGTTCATGCGCTGTCCATCAATCAGAAGATCCCCATCGGTAATTTCTTCCAGACCGGCAATCATGCGCAGCGTGGTGGATTTTCCGCAACCGGACGGGCCAACCAGGACAACAAACTCCTGATCCTTAATTTCCAGATTAAAGTCCTGCACGGCCACAACGCCTTCGTCTGTTACCAACAAATTGGTCTTTGCCGCACTGCCTTTCTTCTTTTTCTTTTCCGCATTAGGATAAACCTTCTTGATGTGTCTTAGTGTTACCTCTGCCATCGTCAGAAGCCTCCTATTCCATTACTTTCTTCAACTTCCAGGTTTTTAACTCTGTAACCGCAACGGTTCCGTCTTTTGCGATTAAGTAATTTTCCTGATTTTCATCAGCATTATAAATATTACAGGAAAGGTTATTTCTGTATCCATTGCTAAACAATTCCACAGAGCTCTTATCTGAATATACATGGATATCCAACGTGTCCCGGCCCAACAAATTCAGCGGACACTTTGCCACGCCGGTGCTCCAGTTGTCGGCATGACTCCGGTTAAAGCGAATCTCCGACTTGGCAAGGTCAAACACAATTTCCGTGTATTTGTCCTTCACGGAGCGGAGCTTCAAAATCAGCTGACTGGCGGTTGTCTTTTGCAAATCCACCTTCATTTTTAATTCAAAGACGCAGCCGTTGCAAAGTAACAGCTTGCCAGAAGGGGAAGTGGCTGCATCGCCCGGGGCAGGGTCAGACAATTCCATTCCCTGCACGGAAAATTCATCTTCCCGCAGCAGCTCCAGTTCTTTTACAGGGACAAATTTCAGCATGCCATCCGCGTCCAAAACGGCTTCTCTTGGTACGCTGAAGAATCCGCACCAGCCCTCCTGATACGTCGGGCCCCAGTCCTTCCAGAAGGGCATCCAGTCCCAGGCATTTGCCCAGCCAACCATCAGCCGTTTGCCGTCCGGAGCCAGGAAAGATTGCGGGGCGTAGTAATCAAAGCCCCAATCCATCTCGCCGGAGGTGGTGTAGAAAAACTTTCCGGTGTCATAGTCAAAGTCGCCTACCAGATAAACGCTGGTCCGCTCTTTCCCGCCCATGGGAGAAAACATCAGAACATATTTGTCTTCCAGTGGGAAGAAGTCCGGGCATTCCCACATGAAGCCCCATTCGCCGCGGCTTTCTGCAAGCACGTTGACAAAGGTCCAATGAAGGAGGTCTTCTGACTTGTACAAAAGTGCCTGTCCAAAGCCGTTTACGCTGGCGCCGCATACCACATAATAGGTGCCATCATGCTCCCAAACTTTCGGGTCACGGAACTGGTCCGGAGACACGCCGGCAGGCGCAGTAATGACCGGGTTCTTTTCATATTTTTCAAAGTGAATTCCATCTTCGCTGTAGGCCACGCACTGAACCTGTTCAAAACCGTGCCCGTGGTTGCTGGTTCCGGTATAGATCAGATACAATTTCCCGTCATGTTCAATGGCACTTCCGGAAAAGCAGCCGCCTTGCAGATGGTCATCATAAACTTCGCTAGGAGCAAGCGCCAAAGGCAAATAGTTCCAATGGATCAGGTCCGTGCTGACCGCATGGCCCCAGTGCATACTGCTCCAAAAGCCATGATACGGGTTGTACTGATAAAAGAAATGGTACTTTCCTTTGTAATAAATCAGCCCGTTCGGGTCATTAATCCATCCGGTTTCCGCCATAAAATGGTAGTCCTGTCTTTGTGCGCCCTGTTTTACTAAAGCGCGTTTTGCATCTATTTCTTCCTGGGCCCGTGCAATTCTCTTAAGCATTAATTCCTTAGACATTCTAACCCACTCACTTTTTTCTTACTTATATTCATCCCGCAATTTCTTGGCAAATTCGGTGTTCAGCTTGGATTCCCGTCTGGCCTTGTCTTCCTTAATGCGGAACTGCTCTTCCCGTGCCGGCTGATATTCTTCCCACCGGTCTGCCCAGGACTGTCTGGCAGCCTTCATTTCTTCGGTCAATTCCGGCATTTCTAATTTGCGAGTCGGCAATACCGGAACTTCCGGAAGCCGTTCTTCCATTGGCAGTATGGTCAGTGGTTTTGCCGTTGGAAGGGTCTGATACCAGTATGCAGTGGAACTCCAATCATCCGACAGGTGGTTTGCGTGTCCGTGCTCAATGGTTACCTTCAGACTTTTTTCAAAGCGAACCGGATCCGTAATGTGGAAGCGGTACGACACCTGGAATCCGTCCGTGTCACCTTCATGCACAATGGTTCCGAAGAACGGATACGCATTTCTTTGCATACCCCAGGCATGGTTGAAATAGTCTTCGGTGCCGGTGCCGTTCAGGGACGGATATTCTTCTCCGTCAATGAAGAACATGTCATTTCCTTCACCCCACCAGCTGCCCTGGTAATGCTTTACGGTCAGGTTACAGCCAACGTAATGTCCGGTGCCTTCTACATCCAGAACCGTGTAATTGTTTTCACCCTTAAAATTGGTTACGTTGTTGACTTCCGGGCAGTTGGTCTGCAGATCCGGGCCCCAGCCCTTGCAAGGATTTTCTCTTCTCCAGCTGGCATGGAAATAAGCGGTATTTTCATCCAGCGGTTCTTTATACATTTCATAATCAATGTTGAAATACAGAATAAACGGGATGTCATTCTCATTCACAATTTCAAACTTTGCCTTCTTATTGAACGGCATTGGGAAGTAACAGGATACGGAACACGGGGCACCATATCTGCCGGCTTCTTCCGGTTTCAGGGAAACGTTAAACGGTAAGGAGGAAAAATTTCCCGGATAACAGTTTCCAATGCAGAAGAAGTCTCCAAGAGGAGCCAGCACGCTTGGCGTATCCTGGTCATCCCAAGTAATTTTGATTAATACTTTTCTGTAATAAAACGGGTCATAGTCATCCCGGATGACACCCAGGGCCGGGTGAATTTCCATAACCGGCGCGGCGGAAGCCATCAACTTTGGATCTAAAATACTGGGTGCCGCCACTCTTCTGCAGGAAGAGGTCATCCAGATGTGCGTTACGCAACCGGGGCCCTCTACCTCGCCTAAAGAAATGGTTTCTCCGGCAGGAATTTCCCAGTAATCCTGGTTTTTCCCACGCTGGTCCCAGCTGGCAAGGCGCCCGTTTCTTGCTTCTTTTACGGTGGTCAAATCTTTAAACAATCCTGATACGTTGCTCATGATGTATTCTCCTTTGTTTGCTTTGTTGGTTTGCAAAATGCTTATCCCTTTACTGCCCCGGCAGTCATGCCTTCCACAATGTTCCGTTGGAAGAAGCCATAGAAGACCAGTTCCGGAATAATAATCATTAAGCTGGAAGCTACTATGCCGCCGTAATCCACGGTGTAGTTGCCTTTAAAGAAAGAGGCGCCCATGGAAAGGGTGTAATCGGTTACGTCCCGCAGCATAACGGAGGCGTATGGGAATTCATTCCAGATATACAAGACGTTAAAAATAACAATGGTAGCAATGACAGGCTTGGCCATGGGAAGGGTAATTTTGGTCATTAAGTCCCACAGGCTGCAGCCGTCTATAACTGCGGCTTCATCTATTTCTGCCGGCAGCTGCCGCAAATAGGCTGTCAGCAAAAGGGTGTTAAACGAAATGGAACTTGCCACATAGGGAAAGACCAGTGCCCATTTTCCCTGAAGCCCCAGGAATGCGTTAATTTTATAAACCGGGAACAGAAGAATGAACGGGGAAACGGACAAGCCTAAAATCAAGAATCCATACAGTAGTTTTTTCAGTTTCGGGTACTTGAACTCCATTCGTGCAATTACAAAAGAACTGCAGAAGGTAATAATCAGCTCAAAGACAACAGATACTGCACAGACTTCAAAGGTGTTGGCATACAATCTTGGAAAATCCAGGGTTTCCAGTGCCCGCTTAAAGTTGTCCAGGGTAAACGCTGCCGGAAGTGCCAGCGGGTCTGACATAATTTCCGAGCTGGTTTTAAATGAAAGTAAAATCATCCAAAGAAAAGGAAATACCACAAGTCCGGTAATCAGTGCCATGGCAATATACATTGCCGTCTTTTTCTTTTTAGACAACATGTTACTTACTCCTTTCCCTTGTTAACGTGGTATAAATACCGGTAATAACCAGAGACAGCAGGAACGTTACTGTGGCAAGGGACATGCCATAGCCATAGTCACCGCTGGCAAAGGTCATGGAATAACTATAGGTGACCAATGTTTCCGACAGGTGGTTTGGTCCTCCACCGGTTGTTTGCTGTACAATTTCAAATATTTTGAATACGCCGGTAATAATTAAAACCGCCACGGTAGAAATGGTTGACTTCATCATTGGGATGGTTACGCGAAACGTTTTCTGCCAGAAGTTGGCGCCGTCAATTTTTACGGCTTCCATAACCTCTTCCGGAATCATTTTCAGTCCGGCAAGAAATACGGTTACCAAGTATCCCAGCTGCTGCCAAAAGTAAATAATGGCTATGCTGTACGGTGACAAGGTGTCGCCGCCAATCCACTTCTGTTTCAGTTCCGGTGCACCCAGGGCATCTAAAAGACTGTTAATAATGCCGATGTTCGGGTCCAAAATATAAACCCAGATAATGCCTACAATAATGGGAGCAATAATTGCCGGAGAAAAAATCAGAGACTTGGAAAAATCCACTGCCTTCAACTTGTTGTTTAACAGTAAGGCAATTAAAAAAGAGATGGTCAGCAAAAGCACAAAGGCAAGCACAAACATAATCATTGTGTTTTTGAAGGACGACCAAAACAGGGGATCCTGAAACAGTCTGATATAGTTTGTCAGTCCATTAAATTTTGCTTTTCCTATGCCGGAATACTTTGTAAAGCTGTACCCAACTGCCATTGCAATTGGAATAATGATGAATACCAAATATACCAAAAGCGTTGGAATTACCAGGCCTATTTTGTATCGGGTTTTACTTAACCAACGCATATGTTTCCTTCCTTTATTCGGTTGAATGGTGTGCCTGCGGGGAAACACCAGGCACACCATTCTTTATTTTACCGTCCTACACTCCATTTCAGGATTAAGTAGCGGCAGCACTATCCATCTTGGCAAGAGCCTGATCTGTAGTATAGGTTCCCTGCATTACACCAAACATAGCGTCATACAGTGCTTCCTGTACGGCAGAATTTACTGTCTGATCCGGAGCGGATGCCGGAGTGGCCCATCCGTTTCCAAGGGCATTAATCATGGCGTTCATGGCATACTGGGTTTCCGTTGCTGCCAGACCTTCATAATTGGTTGCCGGGAAAATAGAGCCTTCATAGGAAATGGTGGCTGCTTCTTTTCCGAAATAATATTTCAGGAATGCATAAACGGCTTCTTTGGTTTCGTCATCTTCACCTACCGAAGCGCTGACTACCAGCGGAGCAGACGGAACCTTCATATCAACATCCTGGTTGTAAGAGGAATCCGTGAACTTCGGTCCCCACCAGAAACCAATTTTGTCACCCAGGTTGGTGTCAAATTCAGCGCAGTCCCATTGGCCGGTGCCGAACATGGCGGCTTTGCCTTCGTTGAAGAGCTGTTTGGCGTCAAAGTATTCAATGGTAGCCATGTTTTCCGGGAAGGCATTTGCATCTGCAAGGCCCTTAATCTTTTCAAAGCAGGCTTTCAGATCTGCATTGGAATAGGTTGCCTTTGCAGCCGTATAAGTGGAAAGGTTATCTTCCCAGCCATAGCGGGAAAGGAATTCATTAAATTCCCACATAGCAAAAGAGCTGTTCTTGCTGCCAATGGCAATCGGGGTAACGCCGCTGTCATTCAGCTTGGCAATCATGTCCAGGAATTCTTCATAAGTAGTGTCGTCTGTCGGATAGCTGATTCCGGCTTTGTCAAACAGTTCCTTGTTGTAGAAGAAGCCCTGTACGTTACACTGGTACGGAAGTCCATACTGTGTATCTCCGGATTTGAACGCATCTTCCATGCCATTTAAAGCAGTGTCTACATCCTGGTTCTCTTTTAAGAACTCAGAAAGGTCCAGAAGATATCCGGCTTCGTTATATTCCGGTGCTTCTGCAGAGTCCAGATGAACAATGTCCGGCAGGGTGCCGTCCTGGGCAGCCAGCTTCATGTTCTTGGAATGGGCTTCTGTGTCACTGGCTACAAATTCAACCTTGTACTTTCCTTTGTAAGCGGCATTGAACGCTTCTACAATGTTGTACGTTACCGCTTCCTGTTCCTTCGGGTTTGCAACGTGAATACCGAATTTAATTACGGTAGCCCCGTCTTCATCTTTGTTTGTCTTCTTTTTACCGCAGCCGGCAAACAGGCTGAGCACCAGTACGGTTACCAAAAGAATTGACAACCATTGCTTTGCGTGTTTCATTGTCCTACCTCCAAAAATTCTAAAAAGTGTTTTATTTTCCGTGTGGAACGGGTTCCACATTGTGCCAAAAAAATTTGTGCCGCTGCGATTTACGCAATCGACCTCCTGTCTTATACATACCCCAAGGTAAATCAGAAGTCAATCATTTTCCTATTCAAAATCATGAATTTGTCATTTTCTTATAACATCAAGCGGCATTCTTGGACAAATTGCTGACTTAAAAACAAAAACAGGCGGTGCTCCTCCGCTGGGGTTACAGAAGAGCACCACCTATGCTTCCGGCTTAAATAAGCGTGGTTTTTCCTTTTCTTAGGGAGACGTCCAAAATAACCTGCTTATTTTCATATTCTGTGCCATTTACTAAATCGCAGATCAGTTTGGTAGCTTCTTTTGCCAGCCCTTCAATTGGCTGTACTACTGCGGTCATGCTTGGTTCTACAATCCGCGTAACATAGGTTCCGTCATAGGAAACGCACTTAACGTCCCTTGGTACTTTCCGGTGTCTGCGGATAATTTCATTCATGCAGGCAATGGCAACCAAGTCACAGCCAAAGACGCCGTCAAAAGGCCAGTCTCCAATTTTTTGGAAGAGGTCTTGCACTGCTTCTTCATAATATTCCAGGTCAAAGCGGTTCCAGGCCAGTTCATAGTCAAAGCATTCCACCTGATTTTCTTCCATAATCCTGGCAAATTCATAATGCCGGTCATGGTATGGAGATTCAATGGCCAAAGAGCCCCTAAAATGAACCACCTTTTTGCAGCCATTGGCAATCAACGTTTCTGCAGCCAGCCGCCCGCCTTTTTTGTGGTCTACCGCCACCAGCGGGATGCGTTCCCCTAAATACCGGTCAAACGCAACAATGGGCTTTTTTATCTTTTTGTACTCCTCTACATCCAAGGAATGCACGCCGGTAATAACACCGTCAACAATGTGGCGATTCAGCATATCCAGATATTCCGACTCCGCATTGTATTCCTTATCCGTATTGCAAAGCATGATTTTAAAGCCTTCTTTGTACAGCTCAGCTTCAATATAATGCACCAACTCTGCAAAAAAGGGGACTTCTACGGAAGGAACCAATACCGCAATAATGCCGCTTTTCTTATGGTAAAGATTTCTGGCCAGCTCATTCGGTGTGTACTTCAGTTCCTCCATTGCCTGTTCAATTTTTTTCCTGGTCTCTTCTGACACGTACCCGCTGTTGTTCAGCACACGGGACACGGTACCTACGCCAACGCCGGCTTTTTGGGCTACATCTCTGATTCCGGGCATGGAACGCCCTCCTGCTCTTACCATGAATTTGTTACTTTGCTAATTCTATTATTACTAGTTTGGAGTGGGTTGGCAAGGGAAATGTGAAACCGGTTCCACGGCGGTATAAAAGGAATCGCTTCTCTTTTATGT
>CAVFBE010000049.1:0-42426 GCA_963620745.1 Muribaculaceae bacterium
CCTTCGGCCAGCAGACCAAGCGGGACGGCAATAATCAGGGTAGCCAGTAACAGATACATTGGAATGTGATTCTTGGGTTCTTCGTGCTGATGCATTAAACCCGGTTCGGTCTTCCGCAGGAAGGCCAGAACCGAAGTGGTAAAGACAACTTCCGCCAGTCCCGCAATGGTCAGGTGGCCGATCATCATGGCCGGGATGCTGACGCTGAGGCCGTAGGGACAGTACAGCGGCTGCCCAGCGGCGTCATGGAACAGGTACGGCTGCAGGCCGAATTCAATGGCAGCCGCCAACGCAGCCGCGTTGATGCCTACGTAGGAGCCGACTGCGGCCCCCAGCATCTGTCCCTTATTGCCCTTAACACGGGCGCTGATGGTATGGTAGATGGCGTGCCCCAGATACGGAAGCAGGAAAGCCATGTTAAAACAGTTTGCGCCGAAGGCCAAAACGCCGCCATCACCAAACAGCAGCGCCTGCACCAGCAGGGCAATGGTGACAGCAATACAGGCCGCGTCGGGCCCTAGTAGTAGCGCAATTAAAGTGCCGCCGACAGCGTGGCCGGTGGTGCCGCCCGGCAGCGGAATATTAAACATCATGCCAAGGAAAGAGAAGGCCGCACCGATGCCAAGCAGTGGCATCTTTTCTTTCGGTACGTCTTTGCTGACTTTCTTAACGGCGTGAACCCAGACCGGCACCATGGCAACGGCCATGACGGCACAGGTTTCCGGGCTTAGGTAGTTTTCGGGGATGTGCATAAATTGTCCTCACTCATTAATCCATTTGATTTCTTTTGGCTGTAGTCGTTTACACAGCGCCTCTATTATAAAGGAAACACTTTCCGCTTCGGAAGCTCCCAGGGGGGATACGATTTTTCCATTCTATGTTATAATCAGGAGAAACTTTATTGCAGAAAGGATGACTCTGGTGGAACAACAGGCACATCACCACACCCATACCCATGATCCGCAGGAAAAGAAACGGCAGATTGCCCGGATTTCCCGCATGATCGGCCACCT
Source organism: Muribaculaceae bacterium (assembly GCA_963620745.1). GTDB lineage: Bacteria > Bacillota > Clostridia > Oscillospirales > Acutalibacteraceae > RUG420. The sequence continues at coordinate 1,014 of CAVFBE010000049.1, forward strand.
GGAATACATTAAAAAGATGATTGAAGCGGATGAAGACTGCTCGCAGGTTTTAATTCAGCTGTCTGCGGTTCGCTCTGCCATGAACGGTTTAGGACGGGAAATTATCAACGAACACCTTTCCCACTGTATTCACCACGCCATTGAAGACGGTGACACGGAAGCGGTGGAAGAATTTGAAAAAGCCATTCAGCAATACTTGAAATAGGGGAAGCATATGCAGAAAATACAGGGCCTGATGCGCAAGGCCATGGATGATTACAATATGATTCAACCGGGCGATGTAGTGGCCGTCGGGATTTCCGGCGGCAAAGACTCCATTGCCCTGTTATTTTGTCTGGCAGCGTTACAGCGGTACTACCCGGTTCCCTTTGCGCTGCAGGCCATTACCCTGGACCCCTGCTTCGGCGGGAAGCCCGGCGATTACTCCGCCGTGGCGTCCCTTTGCAGGGACCTGGGCGTGCCCTACACCGTGAAGGAAACCAACATTGGCCACATCGTCTTTGAGGCCCGGGACGAAAAGTACCCGTGCAGCCTTTGCGCCAGGTTGCGCAGAGGAACCCTGCACAAGACCGCAAAGGAGCTGGGTTGCAACAAACTGGCCCTGGGCCACCACAGAGACGACGTGGCGGAAACCTTTTACATGAACCTGCTGGACCAGGGGGCACTGGGCTGCTTTGCGCCGGTAACCTACCTGTCGGAGGCTGACCTGACCATGATCCGCCCCATGATTTATGTCCCGGAGCGGGACATCAGGGCGGCGGTGGCCAGGCAGGGCCTCCCGGTCCTGGCGTCTTCCTGTCCGGTGGATGGGAAGACGGAGCGGGAGCACATGAAGCAGCTCCTTGCTTCTTTGCAGCAGCGCTATCCCGCTTTGCCGCAAAATGTCATTTCCATTTTGCAGGAAAACGGGATTAGCCAATGGAAAAAGCAAAATTCGTAAATGAGTAAATCGCATAGAAAAACGAGAAAAAACGAGAAAAACGGAGTTCTTGTATTGGTAAATTAAAATATTGAAAAATATTGGTTGACTCCCGGAAACCGCAGTGTTACTATAGTCGGGCAACATTCATATTATTTATTGGAGGAAACAAGCATGTCATCTTATATGCCAAAAGCCAACGAAGTTGACCGCAAGTGGTATGTGCTTGATGCTGAGGGCAAAACCCTTGGTGCTCTTGCCGTAGAAGCCGCTAATCTTCTTCGTGGTAAGTATAAGCCAATCTTTACGCCGAACGTTGACACCGGAGACTTTGTCATTGTTATCAACGCTTCCAAGGCAGTACTGACCGGCAAAAAACTGGATCAGAAAATGTATTATCATCACACCGGATACATTGGTAACATGAAAAAGGTTAAGTATAAAACCCTCATGGAAACCAAGCCGGAATTCGTTGTAACCAAGGCTGTTAAGGGTATGCTCCCAGACAACACTCTGGGCCGCAAAGCTCTGACCAGACTTCATGTATATGCAGGCGCAGAACATCCGCACGCTGCTCAGCAGCCGGAAGTTCGCGAATTTTAATAGGAGGGCAACATAATGTACGAAAGCAATTATTATTACGGCACCGGCCGTAGAAAGAGCTCCGTTGCCCGCGTTCGCGTTTACCCGGGTAGTGGTAAAATCACCATCAATGACAGAGACATTGATGAATACTTTGGCCTTGAAACCCTGAAGCTGGTTGTTCGTCAGCCGCTGGAACTGCTTGGCTTAACTGAAAAGTTTGACATCGTTTGCCGTGTAAACGGCGGTGGCGTATCCGGTCAGGCCGGTGCCATCCGTCACGGCCTTTCCCGTGCTCTTCTGCAGTATGACGAAAACCTTCGTCCGCAGCTGAAGAAGGCCGGCTTCCTGACTCGTGACCCACGTATGAAGGAAAGAAAGAAATACGGTCTCAAAGGTGCCCGTCGTGCACCGCAGTTCTCCAAGAGATAACTGCCGTCCACACGGTTCCCAAACAGCATATTATGCAACAAACCCCGGAAACTGCGGTTTCCGGGGCTTTCTTTTTTTACAGACTGGATTTAAAGAAGAACAAAATATTATTGGTAATAATGCTTTTTACATTTTTGTTTACAGATAACGTGGCAAGCAGGGAGGTGATAGTATCAGAAAAAAGGCGGATGTCTTCATCTGTAATTTTGGTAAGGTCCGGATTAAGGTCAAAGAAAGCATGCAAAGAACCCTGAACTACAAAAGCGCTGATAATTTCCTGCTTTTTTTCTGCTTTTCCTTTCAGAAACATATCATGGAAAAGGTCGGATACTTTTTGTTCAAGCACATCCATACGTCCTTTAAAGAGCAGAGCTAACCGCTCCGTGTGCCCGTTATCCCTGGCAACTGTAATACAACGGACCAGATAATCTTTTCCAAGAACGGAAACCTGTTTTATGTCTGCCAGCATGGCCTGGATTGCTGCGTTCTCCAGTTGATCCGATAAATCATAAATATCCTGGTAATGTCGGTAAAACGTAGTCCGGTTAATCTGGCATAACTCACATAATTCTCCGCTGCGAATCTTTTCCAGCGGTTTTTTCTTTCGTAATTCCAAAAACTTGTCCTGAATCAGCTGCTGCGTTTTTACCACCCGAAGGTCCATAGGTTCCACTTCCTTTTGCATAACGTTCACTTTCCCAAGTCTACTTTAATATACCTGCAACCCCTTGTATAGGGAACAATTTGCCGTAATTGTTGCATAAACTGCAATCCCCGCGGGTTGTGGCTTGGCTTGCGATTTTTTTAACAATAGAATGAGGGTGACAGAGGGCACTGCTGTAAAGGGAAAAAAGCTACATCGCCCGAAAAAATATTGTAAAAAACAAAGGAGAGAGAACGTGTGAAAACCAACGGATTTACCCTAAAACCATTCAAATTGAAGGTGACGAACGGAACACTACGGGGCTACTGGATGGTCCCGAAACTGGAGGGAAAGACAAAATTTCCTACGGTCATCCTGAGCCACGGCATAGGCTCCAACCAGTTCATTTCCTTTACCTATGGGATTCCTTTTGCCCGTAGAGGGTATCAGGTGCTGTGTTATGACTTTGCCAACTCCGGCTCCGGATTGTCCGGTCTGGACAGCACAAAGATGAGCTTGCTGTCTGAAAAGCAGGATTTGCTGGAAGTGATTGATTACGTGAAGACCCTTCCCAGCGTGGACACAGAACACCTGATTTTGTCCGGGTGCTCCCAGGGCGGGATTGTTTCCTCGCTTGCGGCAGCGGAGCGGGAGGAGGACATTGAGCGGCAGATTCTGTATTATCCGGCCTACAGCATTCCGGATCTTGCACGGGAAGGCCACCTGATGACGGCAAAATATGATCCGAAGAACATTCCGGATAAGCAGCACATTCTCTTTTTGAAAATTAATAAAAAGTATCCGGAAGATGCCATGACCCTGGACCCGTATGCGCAGATGTGTACCTATCAAAAGCCGGTCTACATTGTGCATGGCACCCAGGACGGCATTATTGATGTGAACTATTCCCGCAAGGCGAGGCAGTTATTCCCCAATTGCAAGCTGGACGAAATTAACGGAGATCATGGCTTTATTAAGCGCGGCGCGTTTGCCGGTGCTATCAGAACCATTGTTTATATTGAAAAGGAGATGAATCAATGATGGATTATTCGGTACTGTTTACCCCTATTAAAATCGGTTCGTGTGAAATTAAAAACCGGTTTGTTATGTGCCCTATGGGACCCGGAGGCTTCTGTGACAAGGAAGGCTGCTACAACGAAAAAGGCGTAGAATATTATGTGGAACGCGCCAAGGGCGGCTCCGGACTTTTGATTACCGGCGTTACCTACGTGGAAAATGACATTGAAAAATGTGTCATGCCGTCTATGCCGTGCCCGACCATCAATCCGCTGAACTTCATTAAGACCGCACGCCCAATGATAGAACGTGTTCATGCTTACGGCGCAAAAATTTTTAGCCAGCTCTCCGGTGGCTTCGGACGTGTTTCAATCCCCAGTATTGTTGGGCGTGTGGCAGTTGCCCCGTCACCCATCCCGCACCGTTTCCTGGATGGCGTTACCTGCACGGAACTGACCATTGAGCAAATCCATACCTACGTGGATAAGTTTGCGGAATCGGCTGCCATTTGCAAAAAGGCAGGCTTTGACGGCGTGGAAATTCATGCCGTGCATGAGGGCTATCTGATTGACCAGTTTGCCACATCGTTTTATAACCACAGAACAGATGAATACGGCGGCTCTCTAGAAAACCGGTTGCGCTTTGCGATTGAGATTGTACAAGCCATTAAAGCCGTCTGTGGACAAGACTTTCCGGTCTCTCTCCGCTACAGCTTAAAGAGCTTTACAAAAGACTGGAGAAAGGGCGGCTTGCCCGGAGAAGACTTTGTAGAAGCAGGTCGAGATATTGAAGAGGGAAAGCTTGCAGCCCAAATGTTGGTGGCAGCCGGCTATGACGCACTGAATGCGGATGTCGGGACCTATGATGCCTGGTATTGGAACCATCCGCCCATGTATCACAAGAAAGGAATGTATCTTCCTTACAATGAGATTTTAAAGGGCGTTGTAGATGTCCCGATTATTACGGCGGGACGGATGGAAGATCCGGATCTTGCCGTGGAAGCCATTGAAAAGGGACAGACGGATCTGATTGGTCTGGCACGTCCGCTTCTTGCTGACCCGGAAATTCCAAATAAGATTATGCGTGGAAACTTTGCTGACGTTCGTCCCTGCCTGTCCTGTCAGGAAGGGTGCATGGGCCGCCTGGCTGTTTATGCGCAGATTTCCTGCGCTGTAAACCCGGCCTGCGGCCGTGAAAATGAATATGGTCTGACACCGGCCTTGGAGAAGAAAAACATTCTGATTGTCGGCGGCGGTGTAGCCGGGATGGAAGCCGCACGGGTGGCAGCCATTCGTGGACACGCAGTAACCCTTTATGAAAAGAATACGGCACTTGGCGGAAACCTGATTCCCGGTGGTGCACCGGACTTCAAAGAGGATGACCATGCGCTGATTCACTGGTACGAACGCCAACTTGCAAAGTGCGGTGTTAACGTAATTCTGAATAAGACCGTAACAGCGGAGGAACTGGAAGCTTCCGGTGCAGATGAGATTATTCTTGCTACCGGCTCCACGCCGAAGATGATTCACGTGGATGATGTTCCGATGATTCCGGCAGAACAGGTTCTGACGGAAAAGGTAAGTTGCGGCAAGTCCTGCATTGTTGTCGGCGGCGGTTTGGTAGGGTGTGAAACGGCACTGTGGCTGAAAGAAAGCAAGGGCGTGGACGTAACGATTGTGGAATTGATGCCGGAAATCCTAAGCGTTGGCGGGCCTCTTTGTTCCGCTAACAAAGATATGCTGAAGGACTTGCTGGTTTTCCACAACATTTCGACGCTGACGGGCTCCTGTATTACAGGCGCTTCTGATAAGGGCTATGTTGTAAAGACGCCGGACGGAGAGCAGATGGTTGCCGCTGATACCGTTGTTAGCGCCGTTGGTTATGTTTCCAACAGAAGTCTTTATGAGGAAGTCAAAGTACGCCTTCCATACGTTCATACGCTTGGTGACGCCAATGAAGTCTCCAATATCATGTACGCCATCTGGGACGCCTATGAACTAGCCAGAGGAATTTAGAATTTCTAAAATTTTTCTAACAAATTCAATTTTTTTAAGGAAGTACTAAGGCGATATGTTATAATCCTCCTGCTTTTGACTTGCAGGAGGATTTTTATTTATGTGGCTTGCAGAAAAATACGCGGAAGCGTTTCACGTACAGGATCCGGAATATCTGGAAATTGTCGGCGGTTTGCTGGCGCTGGAAGGCGTAAAGCAAATGGCTAAATATAAACAGCATAGTGACATTACCTTACTGGAACACACCATGTGTGTCAGCTTTGTAGCTTACAACGTTTGTAAGCGGTTGGGGCTGGATTACCGGGCAGCGGCCCGCGCCGGACTGCTGCATGATCTGGTTTATTATGACTGGCATGACCCGGACCCGTCCCACCGGTTTCACGGGTACCGGCACCCTGGCTTCGCATTGCGCAATGCCAGGGAACTGACCACCCTGACCCCGGTAGAAGAAAACAGCATTGTCCGGCACATGTGGCCGCTGACGCCAATCCCGCCCCGCTACAAAGTAGCCTGGATTATTACCCTTGTGGACAAATACTGTGCCACCAAGGAAACCTTACGAAAATACCAAAGAAAGCCTGTGAACTATCATGGATAAGCTAACTGTCTTAACCACGCTTGCACAATACTTCCTTTATTTCATTATGTATTCGGTCCTTGGCTGGTGCATTGAAATGTTATATTGCGGTATTGGAGACAGCATTAAAAACAAAAAACTGACCGTCCACAACCGCGGCTTCCTGTATGGCCCACTGACACCGATTTACGGCACGGCTACCACCGTTATGCTGCTGACCCTGTCTCACTTTAAGGACAATATTCTGCTTCTTTTTATTGTTGGCCTTGTTATGTGTGACATAGTAGAATACCTGACCAGCTTCCTTATGGAAAAGCTGTTCCATGCGCACTGGTGGGACTACACCGGAAAGTTCTTAAACATCAACGGCAGAATTGACTTTGTCCATTCCTTGGAATGGGGTGCTTTGTCCGTTGTCTTTATCCGATATATCCATCCGTTCTTCAGTGGTCTGTCTATTTTCCAGATGTTCAGTGACCGCCAGATCCGTGTCATTGCCTTAGGTATCTTCATTTACTTTATGTATGACCTGATTAACACGGTTATTGCCACGGTTAACGTACGGAACCTGCAGACCAAGATGGCCTCCTTCAAGGACTCCGTTACAGAAAAACTGGCCGGCAGCAAAATCAACCCGGAAGAAGCTGCTAAGGCTGTAACAGATATGAAGGACCGCATTACGGCCATGTTTAAAGGTCGCCGTACCCGCCATATCCTGATTGAATTTCCGGATTACCTGAAGGAAATGATGGACAACATGGACAGCATCCAGAATAACTTTACCGGTCTGAAAGACGAATGGAAAGAGGACTGGAAAGAAGAGTGGAAGACGGAATGGGACAGCATGAAAGAAAGCTTTTCTGCTTTCCTGGAAAACCATAAACCAAGAAAATAAAAAGAAATCTCCTCCGACAAAAACTTGTCGGGGGATTTCCTATATTTTCAAGGGCTAATATGGTAGAATAGCAGTCAATTTAAAAGGCTTTGCCACAGATTCTGTGGCGGACCGGACGCGCCGGACATTCTGCGGAAGCCCGAGCGGCGTTCAGAAAGTAGGATTTATATGAAAGAAAAAAACAAGAAGACGTTTCAAAAAGGAAAAGGCTTTTTGAACGAAATTTTTATTGATGGATTGTCCGGCATGGCGCTAGGCTTGTTCAGCACACTGATCATCGGTACCATCATTTCACAGCTTGGCACTTTAATTGGTGGTACGTTTGGTGCTTACCTGGTGGTTATTGCCAACGTGGCCAAGAGCCTGACCGGCGCCGGCATTGGTGTCGGGGTGGCAACCAAGCTGAAACAGGGACCGCTGGTCACTGTTTCGTCTGCGGTTGCCGGCCTGATTGGCGCTTTTCCCGCCATCGGTACCCTTTCCGCACCGCTGGAAGCCATTAAACTTGGCACCCCCGGTGAACCGCTCGGCGCCTTCTGCGCCGCCATTGTAGCGGTAGAACTTGGCAAACTGGTTGCGGGAAAAACGCCGGTAGACATTATTGTTACCCCGCTGGTTTGCATTTTAACCGGTGCCGCCGCCGGCCTGGTGCTTGGCCCGCCAATTTCCACCTTCATGACATGGCTTGGCAGTCTGGTTAACTATAACGTAGATCTTCACCCGATTATCGGTGGTATTATTGTTTCCGTACTGATGGGCATTTTCCTGACCCTGCCAATCAGCTCCGCAGCCATTGGCATTTCTATGGGAATTACCGGCCTTGCCGCCGGAGCCGCAACCATCGGTTGCTGCTGCAACATGGTGGGCTTTGCCGTTATCTCTTACCGCGAAAACAAAACCGGTGGCCTGATTGCACAGGGCCTTGGCACATCCATGTTGCAGATGCCGAACCTGATTCGCAAACCCATCCTGTGGCTACCGTCCATTATAGCGTCGGCCATTCTGGGGCCAATCTCTTCTGCAGTACTGAAAATGTCCAGTACTCCCATTGGGTCCGGCATGGGCTCCGCCGGCTTGGTCGGCCAGATAGCCACCTTCCAGACCATGGCACCGCAAATCGGCTGGGCACTGACCCTGGTGGAAATTCTGGTAATGCAGTTTATTCTGCCGGCCGCCATTTGCCTTGCCATCTCCGAATTTATGCGCAAGAAAAAGTGGATTAAGCCGGGCGATTTAGCCTTAGACTTATAAGCCATCCACACAAAGGAATTACTATGAAAAAAAGAAGCACTCTGACAAAAGAAGAAACGCAACTCGCCAAAGAGCAGACGGTTGCAGAACCGGTAACGGAAGAAGAAGCAGCCAAAGCAAAGAAGAAAAAACGCAATCAAATTTTGCTGTTTGTTTTGCTTGGCTTAATTGTAATTGCTTTGATTGCCAGCTTAATTGCGGGCAAAACCAAGGACAACTCTTCTAAGACCTCGACTGCCCGGAACGCAGAAGTAAACCTGCTGGACGGCACGGAAACCTTGGGCTTAAGCCAGGGGGGACAGCAGTTCGGCTTTTACGAAGACGGCACTTATAAAGCGGCAGGTTTCCTGATTATGGAAAATCAGACGTATACGTATGAAACCTCCGGTAAGTACACTGTGTCGGACGGAAAGCTCAGTTTTACGGAGTGCAATCCGCTGGAAGTAAGCACAGAGGGGAAGACCATGGAATGGGAATCCGCCGTGTCCAGTGTTATTTATGAAAGCAAGTGGACGGTTACGCTGACCGGAACAGATACATCGGAGAAGACGTATACCTTAGCTCAGTATGATCTGGGGAAGGAAGAGGCGGACCAGCTGGGCGTCAAGGGCGTAAAGGCAGTTTCCACGCCGGAAACGTCTTACTTTGACGTGGAAGATTCCAATACGGATATCAGCAGTCTGTTAAGTGGCTTCAGCATGGAAGACATTGCTGCCATGATGGGCATGTCCAGCTTCCAGACTTCCGGTACTGCTGCAGAAGTGGAAAGCTATGACACCAGCGGAGCGCTGGTTGCCCAGACGCAGGAAGGAATTACACTGGCTTTCTACAAGGACGGCACTTACACCTTAAGCGGTACAGCCACCTACGAAGGCCAGAAGATTTCTCTGTCCCAGAAGGACACCTATTCCGTCAAGAACAACAATCTGACCTTGGATAACAGTTCGCAGGCCGTTGTTTCGGCAGATGCGCTGAAGCAATATGGCATGGATAACCTGTCCGTGTCCACAGCGCATACCTGCACAAACAACAACGGCACGCTGACCGTAAACATTACCTTTGTCATTCCTTCCTACGGCAACCAGACGCTGGGCTCCTACACCATTCCGGCGGAGGATGCCGCCAAACTTGGCGTCACCGGCGCCTCCACGGACAGCAGCAACAACGGCAGCTCTGACAATGGCAACAGTGGCAACTCCAATGGCAACTCCAACGGAGACACCGGCTCCGGTGCCGCCCTTGCCCGCTTCTGGGCCGCCTTCTTACAGTTCTTTAAGAACTTGTTTTAAAAGAGAATAGGTTGCTATTCGCAGTTCCTTGTGGCACGATATTAATAGTATTCTTGCCTGCCATTCTCGGTTTTCATTGCCGAAAATGGTGGGCATTTTTGTGCCAATAAGGTTGAGCCCGTTTTCGGGATTGAGTATAATGTTGGCATGACTACAAAGGAGGAAATTGAAATGAAAAAAGGAAGCAAGCGCTTGCTTGCTTTACTGTTGGCACTGACGCTGATGGGCAGCCTTCTGGCTGTTGGCGCATCGGCAGCATCCGGCAGTACGGTAAAGCATTATTCTGTTTATGTGAACCTGGGGGACAGCATTGCCTCCGGTTATGGCTTGCCGAATGACCAGACGCCAAAGACCATTGTACCGAACAGCTACGGCGCCCGCCTGGCGTATGCCGTACAGGCAGACTATTACTATGCTTATGCACAGCGCGGCTACCGTGCCGCAGAAGTGCGCATGCTGTTGGACAATAATTATAATGGCGATGCCTTAACCGACTCCGCAGAAATGCTGGAAGCAACCGCCAATTACACCACTACCAAAAGCCTGAAAAGCCAGCGCAAAGGCTATCAGCAGGCTGTAAAATCGGCGGACCTGATTACCCTGGATGTCGGCTTCAATGATATCTGGCTTCCCATGAAGCACTACGTAAACCAGTGGACGGACAACACCGTGGGCGCCGCCCTGACCTTCCCGGTACTGACCGCTCAGACCGTCTGGGAGTGGACCGGCGAATTCATGATTAACTACGCCAAAGTAGTAGACAAGATCCTGGAACTGAACCCGGATTGCACCATCATCCTGGTTGGCTCCTACAACCCGTGTGATACCTGGTCTTTAACCGGCATGCCAATTGGATACGGCAAGCTGATCGGACCGGTGTATGACGCCATTAATGCCTACAAGAAGACCATTGCCGCGCTTCACTCCAACTGCACCTATGTAGATGTCAGTGGGGTAGACGTTGGCACCAAGCAGCTGGACCTGTCCCAGGGCGGCTTTGAACCGCACCCGACCAAGAAGGGTCATGAATACATGTTCAACCAGATTGTTGCTGCACTGCCGACCGGCAAAAGACGCAGCACCACGTATCCGACTCTGACCAAGACCAGAATTGTCAGCCAGAGCGTATCCGGCAAGTGGAAGAAGAGCGGTGACTACTGGGTGGTTCTGACGCAGAACGGATTTGTTCGGAATTACACCGGAAAAGCCTGGAATTGCAACGGAACCTACCGGGTAAGCCACGGAATGTATAACTGGTAACCCCTCTGGCGATGTAGCACCCGCCCTTGCAGGGGTAGTCAAAAAATCTGTAAAGGTTTTAATCTTTACATTATGGCTTACAACAAGCCTCCTTTGAATTTTCAAAGGAGGCTCTTCTTTTTGTTTTTTCCACCGTTTGTGGAAAAAACACGTCTTTACCACAAAATCTTGCATTTTTAGGCATTCTGTTTTGTGCTGACCGGGCTACCGGTAAAACTTTTTGTGAAAAAGGAATAGGTGGAAAATTGTAAAGAAAAAATACTTTACATGTTCACAATTTATCCATAGACAAACGAACAGGGTTGTTGTATAGTGTAGAAAACTGAATTTGTCTTATTCTGAACAGGAGAACTTGCACCTTGCACCATTTAAATTACAAAAAACTCTTCTCTTACTACACGGACACGGAACATGCACCGGAATTATTCCTCTTATTAAATGAACTCTTTTTTGATGGGGAACTGCCGCCGGTGGACATCCGCTTTCAGAACTTAAAACTGAAAGAAGATCCGGATTCCATTTATGTCAACGGAGAATTCCGGATGCATGAAACAGAAACCGGAAATCCAACACTCTATTTGGATCCGTCCAGTATTCTTTCCTGCCTGTTCAGCAATAACTGGAACCGCAGCTTTCACCAGCTGTGTGGCCACATGGTTCACGAAATGGTGCATTACTATTGCACCCTGAACCACATTCCGGAAACAGACAACCATGGTGTCTTTCATAACCGCAACTTTCGGGACGCAGCCCAGGCCCACGGCCTGACAGCCACCTATTCCATGAGCAACCCCATGGTAGACGGTTACAACAGCACCGCGTTAACCGGCTGGGCCGAAGCCCTGATTGACCGGAATATCGGTGCCACGCGGAAGGTTTCCGCTTAATCCTTCGGGAGCAATGCTCGAGCTTGCTCTAGCATTAATATATTTACAAACGAATCCCACTGCCAAACGGCAGTGGGATTTCGTTATAATACAAATTTTTTCAGGGCTTCGGCCACCCCGTCGTGGTCACAGTCATAGGTGGTAACATAGTCGGCGTGGGCCTTGACTTCCGGTGTAGCGTTTTGCATTGCTACAGCAATGGCGGCCGTGTCCAGCATGGGCAGGTCGTTATCAGAGTCTCCCATGCCAATGGTTTCCGCCATAGGAATATCCAGATAGTGGCTCATCCATTGGATGGCGGAGCCCTTGCTGACCCCGGCCCGTACAAACTCTACAAACTCCTTACAGGAAAAGAAACCGTTTAAATCAAAGCCGCTTTGCTGCAGGATGGTCTGCCGGAAGCGCTCCAGGCGGTCATGGTCTTTTAAGTCTATGCACAGCACCTTATAGGGCGCTTCGGTCAACCCATCCGGCAGCTCTGGGTGAAATTGCACCGTCATATGCGTCATACCGGCATAGTACTGCACCTCCGGACAGTCTTCCTTGGTCAAAAGATAATTGCTGTCATAGGTTTGCGTATACAAATTAATTTTGGCGGCTTCCTGAAAAACAAAAGAGACTTCCTCGCCCGTTAAAGGGGCAGAAAAAATGGATTCCTGCCGGTAACAGTCATAAATGACCGCGCCGTTGTAGGCAATGACATAGCACCCCTGTTTTTCCAGGTCCAGGTTGTGAATGGTTTCCTTCATGGCGGAAAGGGGACGCCCACTGCAAAGAATGATCTGGTGCCCTTGCTGCCTTGCTTTTTCCAATGCTTCCCGGTTTCCTTTGCTGACCTGTTTCCGGCGATTCAGCAACGTTCCGTCCAGGTCCAGAAAAACCATCATAAAACCACATCCTTATTGAGAATAGCATGATTATATAATAAAATAGGTTCAGTTATTTTGAAAGAGGTGAACGTTCTTGCGCATTGTTATTAAGCTGGGTAGTTCTACCCTGACACACGACAGCGGGAACCTGAATATTCGCCGGATCCGGGAGCTTTGTACGGTACTTTCGGATCTGAAAAATGCCGGGAATGAAATTATTATGGTTTCTTCCGGTGCCATTGCCATGGGCGTGGGGAAGCTGCCGCTGAAGGAGCGGCCGTCGGACATCCCCGGAAAGCAGGCCGCAGCCGCCGTCGGGCAGTGTGAGCTTATGTATATTTATGACAAGCTGTTTGGAGAATACAACCACGTGGTTGGCCAGTTACTCCTGACAGCGGATGACGTAGTGAATGAAACGCGGCATACCAATTTTAGTAATACACTGAATCGCCTGATGGAAATGGACGTCATTCCCATTATTAATGAAAATGACACCATTTCCATAGATGAAATTGCACTTGGGGACAATGACACCCTGGGTGCCATTGTTGCCAAGTCCGTGCAGGCAGATTTGCTGATTATCCTGACAGACTGTGACGGCCTTTACACCGCAGACCCGCGGAAAGACCCGGACGCCAAGCTGATTCCAAAGGTAGAGGCCATCACTCCGGAGCTTATGACTCTGGGCGGCGGCAGCGGCACCAAGCGTGGTACCGGCGGCATGGCCACCAAAATCAGTGCCGCCAAAATGGCAACGGAAGCCGGCATTAATACCATTGTCATTAACGGCAATCAGCCCAAAGCACTTTATGACCGCGTTAACCGGCTGGGCCGAAGCCCTGATTGACCGGAATATCGGTGCCACGCGGAAGGTTTCCGCTTAATCCTTCGGGAGCAATGCTCGAGCTTGCTCTAGCATTAATATATTTACAAACGAATCCCACTGCCAAACGGCAGTGGGATTTCGTTATAATACAAATTTTTTCAGGGCTTCGGCCACCCCGTCGTGGTCACAGTCATAGGTGGTAACATAGTCGGCGTGGGCCTTGACTTCCGGTGTAGCGTTTTGCATTGCTACAGCAATGGCGGCCGTGTCCAGCATGGGCAGGTCGTTATCAGAGTCTCCCATGCCAATGGTTTCCGCCATAGGAATATCCAGATAGTGGCTCATCCATTGGATGGCGGAGCCCTTGCTGACCCCGGCCCGTACAAACTCTACAAACTCCTTACAGGAAAAGAAACCGTTTAAATCAAAGCCGCTTTGCTGCAGGATGGTCTGCCGGAAGCGCTCCAGGCGGTCATGGTCTTTTAAGTCTATGCACAGCACCTTATAGGGCGCTTCGGTCAACCCATCCGGCAGCTCTGGGTGAAATTGCACCGTCATATGCGTCATACCGGCATAGTACTGCACCTCCGGACAGTCTTCCTTGGTCAAAAGATAATTGCTGTCATAGGTTTGCGTATACAAATTAATTTTGGCGGCTTCCTGAAAAACAAAAGAGACTTCCTCGCCCGTTAAAGGGGCAGAAAAAATGGATTCCTGCCGGTAACAGTCATAAATGACCGCGCCGTTGTAGGCAATGACATAGCACCCCTGTTTTTCCAGGTCCAGGTTGTGAATGGTTTCCTTCATGGCGGAAAGGGGACGCCCACTGCAAAGAATGATCTGGTGCCCTTGCTGCCTTGCTTTTTCCAATGCTTCCCGGTTTCCTTTGCTGACCTGTTTCCGGCGATTCAGCAACGTTCCGTCCAGGTCCAGAAAAACCATCATAAAACCACATCCTTATTGAGAATAGCATGATTATATAATAAAATAGGTTCAGTTATTTTGAAAGAGGTGAACGTTCTTGCGCATTGTTATTAAGCTGGGTAGTTCTACCCTGACACACGACAGCGGGAACCTGAATATTCGCCGGATCCGGGAGCTTTGTACGGTACTTTCGGATCTGAAAAATGCCGGGAATGAAATTATTATGGTTTCTTCCGGTGCCATTGCCATGGGCGTGGGGAAGCTGCCGCTGAAGGAGCGGCCGTCGGACATCCCCGGAAAGCAGGCCGCAGCCGCCGTCGGGCAGTGTGAGCTTATGTATATTTATGACAAGCTGTTTGGAGAATACAACCACGTGGTTGGCCAGTTACTCCTGACAGCGGATGACGTAGTGAATGAAACGCGGCATACCAATTTTAGTAATACACTGAATCGCCTGATGGAAATGGACGTCATTCCCATTATTAATGAAAATGACACCATTTCCATAGATGAAATTGCACTTGGGGACAATGACACCCTGGGTGCCATTGTTGCCAAGTCCGTGCAGGCAGATTTGCTGATTATCCTGACAGACTGTGACGGCCTTTACACCGCAGACCCGCGGAAAGACCCGGACGCCAAGCTGATTCCAAAGGTAGAGGCCATCACTCCGGAGCTTATGACTCTGGGCGGCGGCAGCGGCACCAAGCGTGGTACCGGCGGCATGGCCACCAAAATCAGTGCCGCCAAAATGGCAACGGAAGCCGGCATTAATACCATTGTCATTAACGGCAATCAGCCCAAAGCACTTTATGACATCATGGAAGGCAAACCCTATACCGGCACCCTGTTTGTAGCCCAGAAGTAAGGGGAGGAGTAATGAAAATGCTGTCTACCACGTTAGAACTTTGTAAAAGCTCCAAAGCCGTTTGCACGGAGATTGCGGCGCTGACTACGGAGCAGAAGAATGCTGCGTTGCTACGGATGGCAGACGAATTGGTATCCCAGACGGAGGCCATCTTGGCCGCCAATGTCCTGGATTTGGCGGAGGCCAAAGACAATGGCATTGGAGACGTCATGGCAGACCGTCTCCGGCTGACACCGGACCGCATCCGCGGCATGGCAGAAGGCCTGCGCGCTCTTGCGGAACTACCGGATCCGGTCGGAAAGGTGGAACGGCAGGTAGAACGTCCGAACGGCCTTGTTATCCGTAAGGTCCGTGTTCCCCTTGGCGTGGTTGCCATCATTTATGAAAGCCGTCCGAACGTAACTTCGGATGCCGCAGGCATTGCTTTTAAGGCAGGAAACGCCTGTGTGCTGCGGGGCGGAAAAGAAAGCTACCGTTCCTCTAACGCCATAGTTGCAGTATTAAAGAACGCCTTAACCGAATGCGGCATCCCGGAAGATGCCGTCAACCTGGTTTCCGACCTGACCCATGCCAGTGCGGACGAATTAATGACGGCCACCGGCCTGGTAGACCTGCTGGTTCCGCGCGGTGGCGCAGGCCTGATTAACCGTTGCGTCCAAAACGCCAAGGTGCCCTGCATCCAGACCGGTACCGGCATCTGCCACATTTATGTGGATGCCACTGCGGACGAAGCCCAAGCTCTTGCCATTGTCAACAATGCCAAGACGCAGCGTCCGTCCGTCTGCAACGCCATGGAAGTCTGCCTGGTTCACAAAGACATTGCCCCTAGCTTTTTACCAAAGCTGGAACATCTTCTGGTACAGGAGCGGGCAGATGCCGGCCTGACGCCGGTGCAGCTGCGCCTGGATCCGAAGGCCGCTGCAATCATTCCGGGTACCCCTGCCGGACCGGAAGATTTTGATACCGAATTCTTAGATTACATTATGGCTGTTAAAGTGGTAGATAGTGTGGAAGAAGCCATTAGCCACATCGCAAAGCATTCTACCGGACACAGTGAATCCATTTTGACCGGCACCCAGGAAAACGCAGACCGCTTCTGCACCTGCGTGGACAGTGCGGCCGTGTATGTGAACGCCTCTACGCGCTTTACTGATGGCGGCGAGTTTGGCCTTGGCTGTGAAATGGGCATTGCCACCCAGAAGCTGCATGCCCGTGGCCCCATGGGTCTGGAGGAAATGACCACCTACAAATACCTGATTCACGGCAACGGTCAGATTCGGGAATAATAAATACAATAAATACTTTTTGAAAAGAAGGAAGTAATTTTATGTTTAAATATGGTTTCATTGGCGCAGGCAATATGGCTAAGGCACTGGCTTCCGGCTTGGTGCAGAAGGTGTCCCCGGATACCGTTGCACTGTCAGATCCAACTCCTGCAAAATTAAAGACTTTGACAGATGCCATTTCTGCACACGCTTCCACCAATGAAACTATTGCAACATCCAGTAACTACGTTGTTTTAGCTGTTAAGCCGCAGGTGCTTCCCACGGTTTTGCCAGAGCTGCAGGGGCCGCTGTCCGAAAATGACGGGCCGGTTCTGGTTACCATGGCAGCCGGTACCAAAATGGCTACCATTTGCAATCTGCTGGGCAAAGAATATCCTGTTATCCGCATTATGCCGAACACACCGTGCTCCATTGGTGCCGGCGTCATTCTGGTAACCAGAAATAGCTTGGTAACAGATGAACAGTTCCATACCTTTATATACGACTTTTCCGCGTGCGGAAAAGTCGTCCCCGTAGAGGAAGAAAAACTCATTGATTCCGGCTCCGTCATTTCCGGATGCGGCCCGGCCTATATTTATATGTATATAGAAGCGCTGGCAAAAGCCGGGGAAGCCCTGGGCCTCCCGGCGGAAACAGCGGCAGAACTGGCCAAGGCCACCTGCCGGGGCTCCGCCCTCCTGGCCGAGCAGAGTGCGTCGTCTTTGGAAGACCTCCGCATTGCCGTCTGCTCGCCCGGCGGCAGCACCATTGAAGGCGTAAAAAGTCTGCAGAATTCCAACTTAAACGGGGTAGTAAAGACAGCACTGGATGCCGCTTACCAAAGAACCCTGGAACTGGCCGGAGACAAATAAAATCTAGTCGGAGATAAGTAAATTTAGACAGAGATAAGTAGATCTAGCTGGAGATAAGTAAATCTACCTGGAGATAACTAAAGAGTGGACCGTATCTAAGAACAGCCACTTTTTCCTTCAAATCAGAAGTTAATTTTCTAATATAGAAAAACAATGCGCTCATTTTGAGGTTACCCACCCAAGATGAGCGCATTTGCTACCTCAAAAAGCCGCATATTTGGTTCCTTAGGCAGAAATGAGCGCAAACAATGGATGACCACATTATATATTTTCCAATACAGAAAATAGCTACACTTATCCAGCTTCTTTCTTTTTCCTGAAAAAGGGGCTCCGCCGGGGCTTGCTTTTAAGTGCATACTTTTGGGACTAAAACGGGTCTTCAGTATGCATTCTATTTGGAAAGTGCATACCGAAAGGTCTCTGAACCCGGAAAAGTATGCACTTTTCCATTGCTAAGACAAAAGCCTCTATCCGGCAGAAAAAAGGGGCTCCGCTGGGGAACGTGACAGAAGGGGCTCCGCCGGGGAACGTAACAGAAGGGGCGTCCCGCCGGGATCATATCGTAAGGGGCTTGCGCCGGGATCATACCGTAAGGGGCTCCGCCGGGGTAATTTTTTAAAAGCATACCTTTTCGCCCAAAACAGGGCCAGAGGTATGCTTTTCTCCTGAAAAAGCCGCAAATTAGGTGCTTGGGACGGAATTGGTATGCTTTTTACTTTAACCAGATAAAGTGCCTGAAAGAGGAGAAAAAATAAAAGCATACCTTTTCGCCCAAAACAGGGCCAGAGGTATGCTTTCGCCTGAAAAAAGCCGCAAATCGGGCGCTTGGGAGGGAATAGGTATGCTTTTTACTTTAACCAGATAAAGTGCCCAACAAGTAGCAAAAAATAAAAGCATACCTTTCCGGCTGAAACAGGGCCAGAGGTATGCTTTTCTCCTGAAAAAGCCGCAAAACGGGTGCTGAAAAGGAAAAAGGTATGCTTTTCCCAAAAGCAGTATGAAACCAGATGGCCCAAGTGAATCTGGAACCGCAAAAAAACGACCTACTACTGGGAGCCAGAGGTACCAAAAAACGGCGGCGCAATGCCAAAGCACCAGCACACAAAAAACGGCTTAGAACCGCCCAAAGCCAGAGCCACGAAGCGCTTAAAATCAACCAAAGAACTGCCTAAAACCGGCCCCTAATTTGCCTTAAAGACTGGATCCTGGTGTCCCAAAAAACAGCCAAAACTCGGGTGCCAAATCGCCAAAAAACGGCATAAAAATGACCCAAAAACCGGACCCTAAATCGCCTAAAAACAACTCAAAACCGTGGCGCAGGAGATCCCAAAAACCGCCAAAAAAAACGAGCTCTGGCGCATCCAAAACCGAAAGTACCCACCCCCCTCCAAATCCCCAAAATCCGTAACAAACAGTAACAAATTGTAACCCTTTTGTAACCTTTTGTAATTTTTTGGGGTTTGCACAAAGAACGTGGGTTTATTTTTCCAATAAAGAAAAATATTTTTAAGCTTTCTCTAAATCGCAACAGAATCTCCGTCAATTTCAACAAAAAGTCCTTCGGAAATAATTTGACTTTATTTCAACTCGTCATTACAATGCCTGACGTCAAGGTCAAAGAACGTCACTCATAATAATGGCGTGGCTCCCAAACATAGGAGAAAGACAGGCTGACTACCTGCCACGGGGCCATGAAGATAAAGGAGATTTTTGATGATTACAAACCAAGACGGCCGTAAATTTGTAAAGGCAGTTCGAAAACGCCTGATTGTAGCGCTGGCATTAATTGCTGTTTGCTGCATGGCGGTGGTTGCGGCAGCCGCCTCTGTATACACGGTAGACGTGACTGCAGACGGTGACACGAAGACGGTCAAAACATCTGCCCGCAACACAGATGTCATTATTGAACAAGCCGGTGTTTCTGTTGGAGAAGATGATGCTGTAGATCTTACCAACTTCCGCGCCGGAACAGACAGTAAGGACGGAAACGAAATTAAAGTACACCGTTCCCAGACTGTTGAAATTTACGATGATGAAGAACTTGTTGCCACTGTCACCGTAGCCGGTACCGTTCAGGATGCTTTGGACAAAGCCGGAATTGAACTCGGTGAAAAAGACACCGTTAGCCCATCGGCTGACACCATTCTGACCGAAGACCAGGAGGTCTCCATTACCCGCTCTGAATCCGTAAAAGTAATTGCGGACGGAAAAACCGAATATGTACCATTTACCTCTGGCACAGTAGCTGACGTCCTTGACAGACAGGGTATTAGCCTGGGTAAAAATGATGAGGTTTCTCCATCCCTTGATACGGAACTGAGCATAGGTGATACCGTGGTTGTAGAACGGGTTACTTACAAAATCCGCGTAACAACCGAAACTTTGGAGTATGACACGGTTACCAAGTCTGACTCCACCGTTCCATCCGGAACAACCCAGATCCTGCAAGCAGGAGAAAACGGGGCTCGCACCGTTGCTTACAAAGACAAAATTGTAGACGGTGAAGTGGCTGAAAGCGAAGAGCTGAAAGAACAGGTTTTAAAAGAACCGGTAGATCAGATTGTTGCTAAGGGTACCAAGGTTGCCGTTACCGCAACCAACACCATCAGCCAGATGTCACTTCCAAGCAAATATACCCTGAAGGATGGCGTCCCAACCAACGCGTTGAAAACCATCACAGGCCCCGCTACCGCATACTCTGCTTCGTCCGGTGCCAAGTGTGCAACCGGTGTAACCGCACAGACCGGCTATGTGGCAGTAGACCCGAAGGAAATTCCTTACGGTTCGGAACTCTACATTGTTTCTGCAGACGGGAAGCAAGTATACGGATATGCCATTGCTGCCGATACCGGCGGGTTTACCAAAACCACGAACGTTGTAGTTGACCTCTACATGAATACCAACGCACAGTGCTGCCAGTGGGGCCGCCGAAACGTTGTTATTTACGTTCTGAGCTGGGGCACGGGGAAAGTAAAATAACCCATAGAAAAAAGAAGGATCTCTACCCTGGGGTCCTTCTTTTTTTATGCCTTGCACAGTTTACAGACCTGTTTCATAATGGAGTTGAACAACAAGGTAGGAGAACGGTATGGGTTTTCAAGATGAAACAATTACGGAAATCATGAACTCCTGTGAACAATATCGGCCCAAATTAATCCGGTATTGTTCGCAGTTCTTTCAGTATGAGCCGGAACAGGCGGAAGACTGTGTACAAG
Source organism: Muribaculaceae bacterium (assembly GCA_963620745.1). Classification (GTDB taxonomy): domain Bacteria; phylum Bacillota; class Clostridia; order Oscillospirales; family Acutalibacteraceae; genus RUG420. The sequence goes on from CAVFBE010000049.1 coordinate 21,620, forward strand.
AGGCATATGTGGCTCTGTTGGAAGCGTTGCAAAAGGGGCAGGGAATCCGAAACTACGAGGGCTGGCTGTTTAAGGTGGTCATGAATCACAAAAACAAGGCCATGAAGGAAAAAATAAAGCAGAAGGAATGTAAAATTTCAGACGCGCCGTCGGCCTATGACCCGGATTATCTGGACGTTATGGTGGGCGATGTAGCAATAGAACAAAAGGCACTGGAAATCCTCAGATGCCTTAGTCCGCAGGAGCGGGACCTATACTATGACTACTACGTAGAGCAAAAAAGTTTGAAAGCAATTGCAAGGAAATCCGGTATTTCCTATGCTGCTGCAAGACAACGAAGCTCCACTCTTCGAAAAAAGCTTTTGAAGATGGTAAAAGACCGGGAAGGGGAGGTGTAACCATGACAACAGCGCAGATACTTTATAACGGCTTAGAAGATTTAACCTATGAACAGTTGCAGGCCAAAATTAAGGAAGAATCCGAAAAAGATCCGGAAGAAATTGATATGGACTACGTGGACTTCTGCTTCCGTTTGTTAGAACAAAAGAAGCCGCACGCCAAGAAGCACGTTCGGTATTCCATGAAAATAACCCTTGCAGTGGCAGCCGTACTGATTGTTCTGGTTTCTTCTTTTGGTGCACTGGCAGGGTTCAGGTCACAAAAGACGGATGATTTTGTGCAGATAAAAAATGGGAATGTCATTGTTGACTGGTCAGTAGAGAATGCAAAGACAACCGCTACATCGCACGCATTAACGGAAACAGAATTGGGAAAACAAATCCAGACCCTTGGAATTTCTCCCATTACCATTCCGGAAGAGTTGACGAAGGAAAACGGAACAATGAATGAAATTCAGAATACAACGGCGGACGCAACGCTTTCCACGGAAGTAACGGTAAGTTTCCGGTATTTGAACTATGATGGGCAACTGGTTTTAACGCAATATTCGCAGGCGTATGAAAAAGCCGGAAAGACGACCCTAAGTGATGTCGTTCACAGCCGCTCTATTCAGGTCAACGGGATGGACATCCTCCTTTTTGAACAGAAGGACAGATGCATAATCCAATACAAAGATGGTCTTACCTATTACAAAATTACACTGCGCCATGCTGATATAGATACGGCTTTGCAATTGGCCCAGTCTATTCGGTAGGAGGATGGTATGAAGACATCAAAAAGAATCCTTGCGGCGGCAATTTTGATTTGCATTTGTATGCCCATGGCTTTTTCGTACTTTAGGGCTACCGCTTTTCGGCAAATCAGAGAATCCACAAATTGTTTTGACAGTACGGATATCAGAGAAAGACAATTAGGCATTATTAATGTGAATGATACATTGGTAATAAGGGCATCTATACAAGGACGGCAGGAAGTAGAACAATGTGGCTTTAAGAAAATTATGATACAGCAAAGGCCAAAAGGACAAGAAAACTGGACTACGTACAAAGTGTATAGACCTTTGTATACAGATGGGAACGAATGTACTGTTCAAAAAAAGCAGAAAGTGGAGGCCGGATATCAATATCGTGTCGTGGCAACTTATTATGCGAAACGAAATTTATTCGTCTCATCACAGGAAAATGAGGCCACAGGACCATTAAGTTTTTAACAGACAGAAGTCTGCCATTGCATATGGCAGACTTCTGCCTTTTTTGTAATTTTTTCATCCTCTTTCCTCACATTTTAAGAAAAACCGACACTATATTTTTGAAGGAACATAAAGTATCCTAAAAAAGGAGGAAGGTATTATGAGAAGAAAAACAAAAGCAAGGAACATTATTCTTTTCGCAATTGCAATTGTGTTGTGTGCAATTATGAGTGCAAGTTACCTTGAGTTTGGTACAATTAATGCAGTACGCGTTGCTTATGGTATTTCTACCGTAAGAGAAGGAAAAAAGCACTATGTCATTGTAAAAAATAACATATTGACGTCTCCTAACAAGGTGGTAATAACACAGTTTGATGGGGATTACACCTACGAAGATTGCTTGGAAGAAATGGGCTACACCATCCAAGAACAGTTTGGCAGTTCCTTTATTGTAGAAAAGAATGGGAAAAAGGAAACTGCATACATTGAAGGAACCGGTAATCCTTGGTGTGATATGTTTCAGTTCCGATAAACCGATTGCCGCTGAGGCATAGGCTTGCGTGCAATTTAAAATTCAGTTAAGATACCCGATAAGCGCAGAAATGTGCTGATCGGGTATTTTGGTTTAAGTAGCTTTAAGCTATTCCATCTATGATAAAGACACTTTAAGGCAGTTCGAAAGGGGGCGTGGCCTTGAAAGATCCTTATGAAGTGCTGGGGGTACCGCACGGGGCTTCGGAGGAAGAAGTTACCAAAGCGTACCGGAAGCTGGCAAAGCAGTATCATCCTGACCTGAACCCGGGCGATGAAGCTGCCGCACAAAAAATGAGCGAAATCAATGATGCCTATGACCGCATTAAAAAGGGCGATGTAGGAATTCACTCTTCCCGCACTGCCGGACCGCAACAGGGCAATGCCCAGTACGGCTATGGCAGTGGCGGATATTATACCCAGGATTTTGACGAATTCTGGAAGTGGTTCCAGCAAAATCGGGCGGAGCAGCAACGGCAGCAGGCCCAGAGAAGAACCGCTACCTATACTACAACCAACCGCCGCAGCGGCGGGTGTGCCCGCTGGCTGCTTTGGATGATTGTTATCAATTTGATCCTCTTTCTGGTCCCGGTTCTTTTCCGGTCCTGCCTGTACCGCAGCACCGCCCGATATTATTACTATACGCAGGATGCTGACAATTACAGCAGTTATTCCGCTCCGGACAATGACTATTATGAGCAGCGTTCTCAGCAGGACCAGGACAGCCGCCAGCAGAGGAGCGAACTGTATGATAAATATAATCTCAGCTACAACGCTGAAACAAACGAAGTTACAATTTTAGAAGGTGAACCACAAGTATGAAGGAAAATAAGGGCAAGGTATCCAACTGGTTCAAAGACTTGGACCGGAAATGCACCGAAGGAATGGCAGGACGCAATGGTATAGACGGACTGAATATTTTGCTGTTCGTTCTTTATGTTGTTCTGATTTTCTTAGGGGCATATTACAGAATCTATTGGATTTGCGGATGCGCATTGGCCATTTTAATATGGCTTCTGTTCCGGACCTTTTCCAAGAATTTGGAAAAGCGGCGGAAGGAAAATGCGTTTCTGATCCGGATCCGGGACTTCATCCGCAAGAAGCGGCACTTTCTAAAACAAAAGCACAGGGACCGGAAAACCTATGTTTATAAAAAATGTCCGCAGTGTAAAAAGATGCTCCGCGTCAAAAAGAAAAAAGGAACGCGAACCATCAATTGCCCGCACTGCAATAAGGAAATTAAAATTCACTGTTCCTCTGATGCAAAGGTAAGCTGATCCAAAATCAGCGTTCAACAGCCCGCCATTCGGCGGGCTGTTCGTTTGTGTTTTAAGGTGGCCTATGATAAAATGAAGCAATAAAACAGATGGAAAAGGAGGCGGTAAAAATGTATGACTACCTAGTGGTCGGTGCCGGATTATTTGGTGCAACCTTTGCCCATGAAGCCGTTAAAGCAGGACACTCTGTTCTGGTGGTAGACAAGCGGAACCATATCGGCGGCAATGTGTATACAGAATCCGTGGCAGACATAGACGTGCACCGGTATGGCGCGCACATCTTTCATACGGATGATGAAACTGTTTGGAATTACGTTACCACACTGACTCCGTTTCATCCTTATGTCCATCAGTTAAAGGCAAATTACAAAGGGCGTCTGTATGACATGCCCTTTAATATGTACACCTTCTCGGAAATCTTTGGCATTCAGACGCCGGAGGAGGCCCGCGCCATCCTGGAGCAGGAGCGGGCGGAGGTCCAAGGGGAACCACAGAATCTGGAAGAGCAGGCCATTGCCCTGGTGGGCCGTACGGTCTACACCAAACTGGTCAAAGGCTACACGGAAAAGCAGTGGGGCAGGGACTGCAAGGAGCTGCCGCCCAGCATTATCCGGCGCTTACCGGTTCGGTACATTTATGACAACAACTACTTTAATGACCGCTTCCAGGGTATCCCGGACCAGGGGTATACCGCTTTGGTACAGGCGTTACTGGAAGATTGTACGGTAACGTTAAACACTGATTTCTTAACGGTCCGGGCAGAACTGGAAACCCAGTGTAAAAAGGTGGTTTATACCGGGCCGTTAGACGAATATTATGAGTACTGTTACGGTCGGCTGGAATACCGTAGCCTCCGCTTTGAAACAGAGCTGTTAGACCGGAACAGTTACCAGGGCATGGCCGTAGTTAATTACACGGACCGTAGCCCGGACTATACCCGCATTATTGAACATAAATTCTTTCATGATAAGAACCAGCCGCAAACCGTTATAACACGGGAATACCCGGCGGCATGGACCAAAGGCATGGAACCGTACTACACGGTCAATGATGCTAAAAACACTGTATTGCATGAACAGTATGCCGCGCGGGCAAGGGAAGACGGCCTTCTCTTCGGGGGCCGCATGGCAGATTATCAATACTATGACATGGATGACACCATTGCCGCTGCTTTGCGGCTGGCGCAGGAGGAACTGAAATGGAACGACCGTTAATTTCCGTTATTATGCCGGTCTACGGAGTGGAAGCCTACGTAGGGCGTGCCATTGAAAGCATTCAGGCACAAACCTATGACAACTGGGAACTGCTCTGTGTGGATGACGGTACCAAAGACCGCAGTGGAACCATCTGCGAAGAATACGCCTTCTCAGATGAGCGCATAACGGTTTTTCATAAGGAAAACGGCGGCGCTCCCAGCGCCAGAAACTTTGCCATGGATAAAGCCTCCGGAGACTATTTCTACTTCATGGATGCCGATGACTGGGCAGAACCGGATATGCTGGAAGACATGGTTACTCTGGCAGAAGAAAACCAGGCACAGTTGGTGGTGTCCGGATTTTATATTGACACTTATTACAATGACGACCAGTGCTTTACCCAGGTGCAGACCTGTCCAAGCGCGGTTTATACATCGCAAAAAGAATTCCGGCAGAATGCCATGGAATTATTTGACCAGAATCTGCTGTATTCCCCGTGGAACAAGCTGACCCGGGCGGATTACCTAATGGAAAATCAGATTTATTTTCCGCAGACCTTCTGGGATGACTTCCCGTTTGTCCTTATGGTTATCCGGGATGTGGAGCGGGTTGTAGTAACTGGAAAAGCATATTATCACTTTATCCGGCAGCGGCAGGAATCGGAAACGGCCCGGTACCGGGAAGGCATGTTTGAAAAGCGTCTGGAAGAAGACCGCTGGATGATGGAGCTGTACCAGCACTGGGGCTTTATGAATCCAACCATTCAGGAGTTCCTGGACCGCCGTCATGTAGAACGCTTATTCGGCTGTCTGGAAAACTTTATGAACAAAGATTGCACGCTGAGCGCTGTGCAGAAAATGAAAGAAATTCACCTGATTTTAAAAAACCAGCGGACCCGGGAAGCGGCTTTCGGTGCGGTTCCCAGATCCACCTATATGCGCATTATGCTGATTCCCATTAAATGGGGTCTGGTTCTGCCGGTTTATATTGAAAGCCAAGTCATTTCCGCTGTAAAGCACAAAAATGTGCGTTTGTTTGCTAAGCTGAAAGCGTACCGCTGATTGCATTTGCAAAGGTTTTATTTGCAAAGGTTGCTTTTACAGACGGCACGATTCCAATGCAGGAGGGCCTATGTTAAGTATTATTATCCCTGTTTACAACGGGGCTTCCTACCTGGAACGCCTGTTTCAAAGCTTGCCCTCTACAGAGGCGGCAGAGTATGAACTGATTTTTATTAATGATGGCTCTACAGATAACAGCGCTGCACTTCTAGAGGAGTACGGCGCTTCCGGAAAGTACAACATGAAGCTTTGCAGCATTTCCAACAGTGGCGTGTCTGCGGCCCGCAACAAGGGCCTGGAGTTGGCCGAAGGAGACTACATAGCCTTTCTGGATTGTGATGACCGCATTCCGGCCAACTACCTGGCGGCTTTCCGTGCGCTTACGGCGCCGCAAAGCGGCACCAGCGCGTCTTCGGATTCTGCTTCTCTGGATTCGGTCACTCCGGATTTGGTTGCTTTTCAATCTTTACGCACTGCAACGGTACCTGAAACAGGAGCGGAAAGTCCGTTGCAGGCTACGCAGACACTGACCGGCGTGGAAATGCTGTTTCAAATGGCACAGAATCCCACTAAGTATGGTGTCTATAACTTCTTTTACAAAAAAAGCCTGCTGGAAGCGCAGCAAATGCGCTTTGCAACAGGCTATGCTTATTATGAAGATTATGACTTCCTATACCGCCTGCTGGCCGTAACGGACCAGGTAGTGTACACGGAAACCGTTCTTTATTATTATTTGCTGCAGGAAGGAACGGCAATGGCCACCTTTAAAGTGGAGCGCCTACAGAACATAGAACTTCTTCGTGCAGACATTCCATTTATTGCCGTCCATGCGCCGGAATTCCTGTCGGAATACCGTAAGCATGTCCTGAACCGGATTTACTGGTCCGTTATGTGGCAGGCGGCCCTGGCTTTTCCCGTGGGGAAGGCCCTGCAATTCGGGCACAAAAGCCACATGCGCCGCCGGATGTTCCGCCTACGGAACCATCCGGACCGGAAGGTTCGCGTATCTGCCAAGCTGTATTTGCAAAGCCCGTTGGCCTTTGTGCTGGCTGCCAAGCTGCTCGGGAAAAGCCACAGCCGGGTCGGCAAAACCGATTGGGAACCCTTTGCAAATTATTTTCGTTCTCTGTAACGTGAATTCTGTAACTACAATATAAAAGAAAAAGCACAAGCCGGATGGGGGAACATCCGGCTTGCGCTTAAAATAGGAGAAAATGAAATGAAAAAGTGAGTAGGGGAAAACACCCCTATCAGTCTCAAGTTTAGGGGAGTGACTAGTTCCCCGCCTGAGAACACCGTTAGTTTACCGAACTATCCTTAAATCTCCCTTAAAAAATAGACGAACTTTTGAATTTGTCTTACTTTTTCACGAATGTGCGAAAAAGGGAAAAGCCCGGACGGACGTCCGGGCTTTCCCTTTTGAAATAGGAGAAATGAAATTAAAAAAGCGAGTTATGGGGTTTCTACTTTTTTTCTTCCAACTCAGCGGGGGGAGAAGTCCCGTTGAGCTTGTCTTAACTATAAAGGCCGCAACTTAAATGAACTTAAAAGGAAGGTTACAGTTTCATGATTTGCTATGCTTTCTTATCCGTGGTAAAATACAAGCATCTGTGAAAAGAACGAGAGGGTAGTGAATGAGCGGATATTTGGCAACAATCAAGGAGATCATAACAGATCATTCTGACTATAAAGAACAAACACTGAAAATGGCAAAATCGGATTTAATTCGTACGTACCGTGGATCGGCACTTGGCTGGTCCTGGGCCGTCATCAAACCGGTTATTACCATCTTCATTTATTGGTTTGCCATGACCATCGGACTTCGTGCCAATAAAGGTATGACGGACTATGATTACTTCCTTTGGCTGATAGATGGCTTAGTACCCTGGTTTTATATTTCAGATATGTTAAACCGCGGTACAGACTGTATGCGGAAATACCGGTACCTGATTACCAAAATGCATTATCCGGTATCCACCATTCCAACCATTGTCAGTCTTTCTAACTTCTCCGTTAACATGGTCCTGATTATTGTGGTTTGTATCCTGCACCCAATTCGTGGCTACATGCCCAATATTTACTGGTTGCAGATCCCGCTGTTCTTACTGCTGTCCTTTGTTATGTTTACGGCCTGGTCCTTGTTTGCAGGCCCTGTTTCCGCCATTTCACAGGACTTCTCCCAATTGGTTAAATCCCTGGTATTTGCGCTTCTTTGGGGGTCCGGTATTCTCTTTAACATGGAAACGGTAAACAGTCAGGCGGTTCAGATTATTCTGAAGCTGAATCCCATTACCTATCTGGTTTACGGTATCCGCCACTCCTTCATGGGGTCCTGCTGGTTCTGGGAACATCCGCTCCAGCTGCTTGTTTTTCTGGTGGAACTGTTTATTATGCTCTTCCTTGCGGTCTGGAGTTATAAACGTCTGCGCAAGGAAATTCCGGATGTACTGTAAGGAGGATCCCGCACCATGGCAAAGAAAAAGAAAGAAGAACAGATTTTGCAGCCGGGACAACCCATTATTGAATTCCGGGACGTTTCCAAGCGCTATAAGCTGTATTCCGGCAATAAGCAGCGGCTGTTAAGTATCTTTTTTAAACATTTAAAAGTCAAAACCAAAGACGCCATAGACCACGTCAGCTTTAACGTTATGCCTGGCGAGGCAGTAGCTTTAGTTGGCAGTAATGGCGCCGGAAAGTCCACTATTTTAAAGATGATTACCGGTGTCTGCTTCCCAACGGAAGGTGAAATTATTGTTCGTGGCCGTGTTTCAGCCCTGCTGGAATTAACCGCAGGCTTTGAACCGGAAATGACCGGACGGGAAAATATTTACCTTCGTGGTACCACCCTGGGTCTGGAAAAGGATGAAATTGAAAGCCTGGAACCGGAAATCATTGCATTCGCCGACATCGGCGAATACATGGATCAGCCGGTCCGCTCTTATTCCAGCGGTATGAAAGCACGGCTTGGCTTTGCCATCAACTCCAATGTACGGCCGGAAATCCTGATTGTGGATGAAGCCCTTTCCGTTGGAGATGCAAACTTCAAAAAGAAGTGCCTGGACAAGGTCAACAAACTGATTGCAGAAGAAAATGTAACCCTGCTTCTGGTTACCCACAGCGCCGGAACTGCCAGACAGTTCTGTAAGCGGGGCATTTATATTAAGAACGGAAAACTGGTATTTGACGGCACTATAGATGAAGCCGTAGCCAAATACGAAGACTCCCTTAAGAAAAAGAAAGGTGGAAAAAAATGAAAACAACACTGGTTGTCATGGCTGCAGGAATTGGCAGCCGCTTTGGAAAAGGCATCAAGCAAATGGAACCGGTTGGCCCAAGCGGGGAACTCATCATTGATTATTCCTGCCATGACGCCATAGAAGCCGGTTTTAATAAAATTGTTTTCATTATCCGCAAGGACCTGGATGCAGACTTCCGTGAAGTCATCGGAGACCGCATCGCCAAAAAAATTGAAGTGGCCTATGCCTATCAGGAACTGGACAATCTGCCGGATGGATTTACTCCCGGTGAACGCACCAAGCCCTGGGGAACCGGCCAGGCCATTCTTGCCTGCAAAGGCATTGTAAAAGAACCGTTTGCCATTATTAATGCAGATGACTACTATGGCAAAGAGGGCTTCCGTCTGATTCACGAATTCCTGGAAAGCGGAAAAGCCAATGCAGCAGATGGAAAGCTGCACCTGTGTATGGCCGGCTTCCAGCTGATTAACACCCTTTCGGATCAGGGAGGCGTAACTCGCGGCGTATGTAAGGCCAACGGCAATTTCCTGACCCAGCTGGATGAAACCTCTGACATTGAAAAAATCAACGGCAGGGCAGCACTTCGGAACGGGGACAAAATTAACTATTTCCCGGATGATACCCTTTGCTCCATGAACATGTGGGGTTGTCCGCCGGAATACATTGACTCCTTGGAAGAAGGCTTTAAGGAATTCCTGCAGAATCTGCCGGAAGGCAATCTGAAGGCAGAATACCTGGTTCCCATTGTTATTGGGGACTATGTAAAAGAAGGCAAGGCAGACGTAGAAGTGCTGCCCACCAAAGATAAATGGTTTGGCGTTACTTATCAGGAAGATAAGTACATTGTAAAAGAAGCCTTCCAAAAACTGGTTGCAGACGGAGTTTACCCGAACAACATTAAGTAAAAGCAAGAGCAAAATAAAACACAAGAAATTTAGCAAGACTTCGGGCTCCGTCCAAATGGTCGGAGCCCGTCTCTTTATATTTTTTTAAGAATTATCCTATATAATGAAAGACCCGAACCAAGGAACGGGCAAAAATAAGCAATAGATAGAAAGAAACCACAGGAAAGGAGGGGAGACCACTGGCCAGAAAAAGACTCACAAAAAAAACTGCCTATCCGCAGCGGACGCGGAACAACCGTACGCGGAACAACCGTACGCGGAACAGCCGGACCCGGAACACCACAGCCACCTGGAAGAAAAAATGGAATGCGTTTCGAAGGAAAATCCGGCAGCAGAAGTGGTGGCAGTTCTTAAGTAGCCACAAAACTGCATTTAAGCTGGTGGGAAGACCCCTACTTTTAATTCTGGTTTGCATTATGGTTTGGACCACCGTTTACCGGTATCAGCAGAATACGCCCTGTGGCATAGACGTGTCTTCCCATCAGGGCTTCATTAACTGGCTTGAAGTCAAATATGACCGGACAGAGTTTGCCATTATCCGCGCGGGCGTTACCACCTGGGACAACGGCAATCTAAAAGAGGATGAACGGTTTAACCACAACTTCTCTGCCTGCGGGCGGCTGAATATAGACCGCGGGGTTTATTATTATTCCCAGGCCATTACGCCGGAAGAAGCCGTACAGGAAGCAAATCTGGTTTTGAAAATGGTAGATGGGCGGGAATGCCAATTACCTATTTATATAGACGTGGAAGACACCGGCACAGGTGGCAAGGGCCGCGCGGATCAACTGACCAAATCAGAACGGACTGCCATTGTCAAAGCGTTCTGTGAAACCATTGAAGCGGCAGGGTATCGCGCAGGAGTCTATTCCAATGCCAGTTTCTTTACTAATAATCTGAACGTAACAGAATTGAAGAGTTATTCTTTCTGGGTTGCTGCGTACAGTACTACCATGCCGGCCTATTTGCCTATGGCCTATGACATTTGGCAGTATACAGACAGCGGTACCGTACAGGGAATAGAGGGCAGTGTGGACTTGAACCGGTATTCCGTTTTTAAATCCAATACCACCAGCAGTTCCATAACCAGAAGTTAACTTTTGTTCCCGGAAAGCAAAAACCTATCCATTAAAAGAGAATATTTCAAAGGTGCTTCCAAAAGAAATCAGAACAGGAAAAAACCGGTGTTCCAAACGGAACACCGGTTTGCTTTTGCTTTTCTGCGTGTGCTTATTTTGCAGCCTTAGTCATCAGAGCAGACTTTTTGCGAGCAGCATTGTTCTTATGAAGAATGCCCTTGGCCTGAGCCTGGTCAATTTTCTTTACGGCTGCCTTAACAAGTTCATCCTTATCTGCAGCATCAGTTTCAATGGCGATATTAGCCTTTTTAATGGCGGTCTTGAGCGCGGAATTGGTGGACTTGTTTCTTTGTGCTTTGGTCTGGTTTACAAGTACACGTTTCTTAGCAGATTTAATGTTAGGCATAGTTGCACCTCTCCTTTAGTCGTTACAGTGAAATAATATAACACTTAGCCTTAGAAAAAGCAATCCTTTTTCTTGGCTCTTTCTTAGGATTCATAAAGATAAACGCGACATTCATAGGGGCGCAGCTTGCAGGTCCTGGCAGAGGACGGCGCTTTGTCATAATTCTGCAGAATCAGCTTGCCATCGGTCAGCTGATATCCCTTTGGTGCCTTGAATTTTACCCTGTGCTTAGAGAAGGAGCAAACTACCAGGGCACGACGTCCATTACAGGTGCGTTCGTAGCAGTAAATTTTGCGGTCCCGCGGATAAAATTCCTTATATGCACCGTGAACAAACAGTTCCTTGTCCGCCTGGCGGATTTGGAACAGCTTTCGGTAATAGTTCAGGATGGAATCCGGATCCTTCTCTTCGTCATCCCGGTTAACGCCCTTCTTATAGTTCTGATTGACAAAGAACCACGGCGTTCCGGTGGTAAAGCCGGCATTCTTTTCCCGGGACCACTGAACCGGTGTACGGGCATTTTCCCGTGTAGTTTTGTTGGTAATCTTCAAGGTCAGCCAGCCAAGGCCAAATTTCTTGAAGAGCTTGGCGTTGTTAAAGGTAACAACGTCCTTGAAATCTTCCAGTTTTTTCAGCTTGATGTTCATCATGCCCAGTTCCTGGCCCTGGTAAACAAAGGCGGTACCGGACTGCATGTAGCACATGGTGGCCAGCATCTTGCCGGATTCCTTCCAATATTTTTCGGAACCGTAACGGGAGATAATGCGCGGATGGTCATGGTTTTCAATGTAAAGTGCATTCCAGGCGCCACCCTTGGCCATCTTATACTGCCAGCTGGAGAAGGCCTTCTTCATCCGGCGCAGGGAAAATGGAATATGAACGGTGTCCGTGGCAATACAGTCTGCTGTCATGTGGTCAAAGCTGATCATGATGTCAAAGGCCCTGTCTTCGCCTGCGGTGAAGTCCAGCGCACTTTTGGCGTTGGTCATGGGCGATTCAGCTACTACAAAACAGTCATACTGATTAATAACGTCTTTCCGGAATTCATCTACATATTCATGAATATGTGGCCCCTTATTGTAGTGCTCTATGCCACAGGCAATGGGGAGCGGGAAGCCGTCCGGCAGGCCTTCTTTCTTGGAAATGAAGGTGATGACGTCTTCACGGAAGCCGTCCACACCCATGTCCAGCCAGAAGCGCATAATGTCTTTCACTTCTTCCCGAACCTTGGGGTTGTCCATGTTCAGGTCCGGCTGCTTTTTAGAAAAGACATGCAGGTAATACTGGTCCAAATCCTTGTTGTATTCCCAGGCGCCACCCTCAAACATGGAAACCCAGTTGTTCGGGGGATTGGTGCCGTTCTTGGAGTTGCCGCCACGGCCGTCCCGCCAGAAGTAGTAATCATGATAAGGATTGTCTTTGGATTTGGCGCCTTCCTTAAACCATTCGTGTTCATCCGAGGAATGGTTGACTACTAAGTCCATAACCACTTTCATATCCCGCTTATGGGCCTCGTCTAAGACTTTCTTAAAGGTGGTCAGGTCACCGAAGTCTTTGTGAATATTGCGATAGTCGGAAATGTCATATCCGTAGTCTGCATTCGGGGAAGGGTAAATAGGGGAAAACCAGATGCAGTTTACGCCAAGGGATTTAATGTAGTCCAGTTCTTCCAGAACCCCGTTTAAGTCTCCGATGCCGTCTCCGTTACTGTCCTTAAAGGAACGGCACCAAATCTGGTAAACCACAAGGTCTTTAAACCAGCTGTTATCGTATTTTGCTTTTGCCATGAAAAATGGCTCCTTTCAAAAAATTTCCATAGTAAAAAGTGGGGTGGGCGTCAGGCACGGGCGTCATACAGAAGCTGTGCCAGTTCCCCGCGGGAAATGGTACCCGCTGCTTTAAGGCTGCTGCCTGCCGCCCCTACGTCTTTGCCGAGCACGGCCGTTAGGCCGCTGGTGGCAAGCCGGACGGAGGCACTGTCAAATTTAGAGTACCTGGTAGAGGAGGCGGCCGAAACATATCCTTGTTCGGCGGCCCAGACAATGGCTTTGCGGACTATCGGACTGGTATTCAGTTCGGTAATGTCAGACCACTTGATGTTGGACACGTCTACGTCCGGCATGCCCGCCAGGCGGTACAGAACTACGGCCAGCTCGGCTTTGCGCAGATCCTGCCCCGGGAAGAACTGGCTTCCGCAACCGACCATCAGGCCTTCTTTATAGGTATAGGAAATGGCTTTGTAATAGGTGTCTCCTTTTTCCACATCCGTCAACGGAAGGGCGGTTGCGGAATTATGGGTGGCAAGGTAATCTTCCGGAAGTACGTACAGATATCCGGTGTCATACTGAATAAAGTGGTTCAGCAGGATGCTGTAGACGTTGCAAAGTAACGTGGCCACTTCATCCGGGCAGGCCTGCGCCAGTGGAATAATGGTCTTAACAGCGCCCTTCAGTAACGCGTGTACTTCTTCTGTGCCATACGTTGCACCGCCCTTGTCCTGCAGGGACTGATTCAGGAGTTCTTCCAACTGGCTGACCACGCTATCCGTGTTGCCGTAGAACAGGTGGAAGAAAATCTGCGGAGCATTTTCCTGTACGTTCATCAGGAAGTCTTCCAGTACGTCTGCATAGGTTCCGTCACTGCTGATAATGTACGTCAGCGTACCAAGCAGTTCATATAAACCGTCTTCCAAATCCTGGAATCCGTCCCGTCCGCCCAGGGCGGTAGCCAGAGTCGGCATGGCACGGTTTAAGAAGGTGTACTGTGTTTCCGAAGTGTTATTACTTCTTTGAATCAGATTGTCCATGGTGCCGTTCGGGGTAACCGTTACCGGCTGGAATTTTCCAAGGAACTGTTTCCGAAGTCCCCAGTTGGAATCGTCCGGGCACTTGTTTAAACAGGCTTCATGGTATTTTTCAAAATCTTTGTCTCCGGCTACCGGCAGATAGTAGTCAATGCCGTACCGGGTGAAGCCCATGTTGGACGGGGCAACGTAAGTAACTAAATCGCCGCGGAAAATGATGTTATGGATATTAGTGTAAATTTCTGCATTGGCCGTGGCGTCTTTGACATCTGCACAAAGAGGGGACTCCAGGGTGTAGCAATAAATGTCTTTTCCCTTTAAGGTAACCCCTTTGCGCAGGGTGCCGCCTTGGCTCAGCAACCGGTCAATTTTACTGACCATGATATTGGTGGCTGCGCCGCCTCTGCTGTGCCCACAGGTCCAGATTTTCAGATTGCCTTTAATTTCCGTGTGCCGTTTCAGATAGTCAAGTAAGAAACGATAGGCAATGTCTCCGGCTTCAGCAAAGCCCTGATGGTCTCCTTCGGTGCCGATTTTTACGTTGGAGCCCCATTCCGCTTCGTATCCGGCGCCACGTTGGATAATGGCAAGAAGCGTATAAGATTTTCCGTTAATCTTAGTTTCTTTGGAGGCAATGCCAACGCCGTAGGTGTCCCGCTCCGGCTTGGTGATATAGGCTTCATTGAACTCTATGTTCTTGTACCCGCATTCCGTTAAGAAGGCACGAGCGTTGGAATCATAGGTATCATGGGTGGTGCCGGTGCTGTTTTGTGCGCAATAAGCCAGATAAGAACAGGCAATGGCAACGTCATTGTCATAGTCATATCCGGAGCCGGAGAAGTAGTCATCCGTATAGGTGTAATCATATTCTCCGTCAGTGTAAGAAATTTTGCCTGAGTACGTTTTGTTTTTGCCTGTGGCGGTGGCCGCAATGCTGGTGACAGACAGCATTAAGACCAGTGCCAACAGGGCACTAATCAGTTTTTTCATTATTTTCTCCCTTCGTTATTTGATTTTAAACAAACACGATTTCAGCCAACTTCATTATATCTTGTTTTCTTCTGTCTTTGTAACCAATCGTAACTTCTTTTTTTTGGCATGGGTGTTATACTTAAACCGCAGTAAAAATAGGAATGGGGGTTTTCCTATGAAGAAAAATACAGATACCAAAAAAATTATCAGTATTGTTGCAGCTGTCCTGGTTGTTGTTCTTGCGCTGGTCATTGTTGGCAAAGAAGTTATTGGAAGACAAAGCGCACAGGCAAAGAATTCCACTACGTCTTCCAGTTCTACTACCACCTCCACAACAACCACTACAACTACCACCACGACTACAACAACTACTACAACCACGGAAGCAGCTGAAACAACCAAGACCGGCTCCAATGAATCCGAATCTTCGGACGGTTCCGGCAAGGTTGTTTATCTGACCTTTGACGACGGTCCAAGCCAGTACACGCAGGACCTGTTAAACACGTTGGATAAGTACAATGTAAAAGCCACCTTCTTTGTAACGCATCAGTTCAGCAAATATGAGGACATGATTGCCGTTGAAGCAAAGAAGGGCCATACCGTAGCCATTCACAGCTACAGTCATGACTATGCCAAAATTTATTCCAGCGAAGACGCCTATTTTGAAGATTTGGACAAGATGAATGCCATCATTCAGAAGCAGACCGGACAAAAGGCTTACTTAATTCGTTTCCCGGGCGGTAGCTCCAATACCGTATCCAGAAAGTATAACAATGGCATCATGACCAAACTGACCAATTCCGTAACCCAGAAGGGTTACCTGTATACGGACTGGAACGTAAGCAGTGAAGACGCTTCCAATAAGACGTATTCCGCTGACACCATTGCCAACAATGTTATCAACGGCATGAAGAAACATAAGGTTTCTGTTGTTTTGCAGCATGATACCAAGGGCAACAGTGTTAAGGCCGTAGAAAAGATTATTCAATACGGTCAGGCCAACGGATACACCTTCAAAGCTATGACCAAAGATTCTTACATGGTGCATCATAAGGTAAATAACTAATTAGGCAGATGAACAACTGAGAAAAAACAGTGGTTTTCCTTGCAAGTTAGCTTCTGCCAATGCATAATATACACCGTAAGAAAAAAGACTTCTGTAAAGGAGAAACACTTATGTTAGTATCTGCAAAAGAAATGATCACTGCTGCCAGAGATGGGCACTATGCCATCGGCGCAATCAACATTAACAACCTGGAATGGATTAAAGCCGTTCTGCAGGGTTGTGAAGAAGCTAAATCGCCGGTTATTATCCAGGTTTCCGCTGGTGCCGGTAAATACATGGACGGTTTCAAAAATGTAGTAGACATGGTAGAACACTGCATGGAATACCAGAACATTACCGTTCCGGTTGCCCTGCATCTGGACCATGGTACCTATGACGCCGCCAAAGAATGCCTGGAAGCAGGCTTCTCCTCCATCATGTTTGACGGTTCCGCTCTTCCTATTGAAGAAAACTTTGCCAAGACCAAAGAGCTTGCTGAAATCTGCAAAGCCAGAGGCATTTCCCTGGAAGCAGAAGTTGGCGCCATCGGCGGCGAAGAAGACGGCGTTGTCGGCATGGGCGAATGCGCAGACCCGGAAGAATGCAAGCTGATTGCTGACCTTGGCGTAGATATGCTGGCTGCCGGTATCGGCAACATTCACGGCGTATATCCGGAAGGCTGGCCGGGACTTCGTTTTGACGTTCTGGAAAACATTACTAAGGCTGTTCCGGGCGTGCCGCTGGTACTGCACGGCGGTTCCGGAATTCCGGATGAAATGGTACAGAAGGCCATTTCCATGGGCGTTTGCAAGGTTAATGTAAATACGGAATGCCAGCTGGTATTTGCCGCTGCCACCCGCAAGTACATTGAAGAAGGCAAAGACCAGGAAGGAAAGGGCTTTGATCCTCGTAAGCTGCTGGCTCCGGGTTGTCAGGCCATTGTTGATATGGTTAAGTACAAAATGGAAGTCTTCGGCTGTGCAGGAAAAGCCTGAGCCTAAGCAACAAACAAGGCGGATCGAACAGATCCGCCTTTCTTTTTAAAAACAGCAAAAAACCAAAATGAGGAACGCATTATGTATTTCAATGAAAAAATGGAAACCCTTCCACGGGAAGAGCTGAAGCAATTGCAAAGTCAGCGGCTGGTAGAAACCGTGAAACGGGTGTATGACAATGTACCGGCATATCGCAAAAAAATGGAAGAAAAGGGTCTGACCCCGGAGGATATCCACGGGGTAGATGACCTTAGCAAGCTTCCGTTTACCACTTATATTGATTTACGGGAAGCCTATCCGTTTGGCATGGCTGCGGCACCGAAAAGCGAATGGGTTCGCCTGCATGCCTCCAGCGGTACCACCGGAAAATCCAAAATTGCCGTTTATACCAAGCATGACATTGACGTATGGTCTGAAGTTGTGGCCAGATGTCTTGCCATGGCCGGCCTGACGAAGGAGGATGTCCTGCTGGTTGGTTACGGTTACGGCCTCTTTACCGGCGGCCTGGGTGCCCATTACGGCGGAGAAAAGCTGGGTGCGCTGGTGCTTCCGGTTTCCACCGGTAACACACAGAAGACCATTGATATGCTGATTGACTGCCAGGCCACGGCCATTGCCTGCACGCCGTCTTATCTTCTGCACATTGCCGAAGCCCTGGAGCGGGAAGGCTTAATGGACAAGATTGCACTGAAATACGCCATCTGCGGTGCGGAACCGTGGACGGATGAAATGCGTGCCAGACTGGAAGCCAAACTGAATATCCATTGTTATGACATTTACGGTTTAACCGAAATTATCGGACCGGGTGTTGCCAATGACTGCCCTGCACACGCAGGCTTACATATCTGGGAAGACCACTTCCTGCCGGAAATCATTGACCCGGTAACCGGCGAAGTACTTCCGGAAGGATCGGAAGGGGAACTGGTTATTACCACCCTGACCAAGGAAGGTATGCCAATGATCCGTTACCGGACTAAGGACCTGACCTCTTTGGCTTATGAAACCTGCACCTGCGGCCGCACCTGCGCCCGTATTCAGCGCTTCAAGGGCCGCTCGGATGACATGCTGATTATTAAGGGTGTTAACGTATTCCCGTCCCAGGTGGAAGCTGCACTGCTTACCATTGACGGCATGACACCGAATTACTTTATTACCGTAGACCGCGTGAATGATCAGGACGTTATGGAAGTAGCCGTAGAACTGGACGAACACTTCTTCTCCGACGAAATTGCCGACCTGGAACGCCTGACCGAAAAGGTAAAACACGTTTTGAAGACCGCCATCGGCCTGAATGTTCAGGTACGTCTGGTAGAACCAAATACCCTGGAACATTCCCAGGGCAAGACCAAGCACGTATTGGATAAACGTAAACTGTATTAAAAGGAGGTCCACTTATGTTTGTAAAGCAACTTTCTGTTTTTCTGGAAAACCGTGAAGGACGGGTGCTGGAAGTATTCAACATCCTGAAAAACGCAGACATTAACGTTTGCTCTGTCAGCCTGGCAGATACCTCCCAATACGGGATTCTCCGTCTGCTGGTCAATGATGTAGACAAGGCCCAGATGGTGCTGAAGGACCATGGCATCTCCTCTAAAACCACAGAGGTTATTGCCGTTAACATTCCGCACGTAGTGGGCTCCCTGGAAGGTGTTCTGAATGCCATCAGCTCCGCCGGCATTAATATTTCCTACATGTATGGCCTGTCCTTAGGCGGCAGCGGTGCCTCTATTGCCATCAAGGTCAATGATACCGAAGGTGCCAAAAAGGCCCTGGAACCGCTGAATATTACTTTCTACACAGACGAAGACCTGAAGAATCTGTAAAAAGGATTCGTAGGAATAATCCGAAAGCACAACCCGAAAGGACACACCTGAAAGGATACGCCCATGAGCAAGTATTTTATTGCCAGTGACATCCACGGCTCCTCCTACTGGTGCCGGAAAACACTGGAAGAATTCCAAAAGAGCGGGGCAGAACGTCTGATCCTCCTGGGAGACATTCTGTATCACGGTCCCCGCAATGATCTTCCCAAGGACTACGCTCCCAAAGAAGTCATTGCCATGCTGAATCCGTTCAAAAATAAAATTTATGCGGTCCGCGGCAACTGCGAAGCCGAAGTAGACCAAATGGTACTGGACTTCCCCGTCATGGCAGATTATGCACTTCTCTGTCTGAACGGCCACACCATTTATGCTACGCACGGCCACATTTACAATGAAGAACACCTGCCACCCCTTTCTTCCGGCGATGTACTTCTCCACGGACATACCCACCTACTAAAAGCCGAGCAGCTTACAGCAGACGGCACCACGTTCTACCACTTAAACCCGGGCTCCACCTCCATTCCAAAGGGTGGTAACCCCAACACCTACGCAATCCTGGACGGTGACACCTTCACCGTT
The DNA here is from genome assembly GCA_963620745.1 of Muribaculaceae bacterium. Classification (GTDB taxonomy): domain Bacteria; phylum Bacillota; class Clostridia; order Oscillospirales; family Acutalibacteraceae; genus RUG420. Next base: position 41,137 of record CAVFBE010000049.1, read on the forward strand.
TCTGATTTTGACGGCAATACGGTGGCAGAAAATACATTGGAATAAGCAAGTATTGAAATACCGCTGGCAGATTGAGCTGTTCTGTCAGCGGTATTTTTTTGCTTTGCATTTAATGAAGTAGCTGATTGTTAGCCTATTGTCGGGGTGGAGCAGGAAAAAAGGCAAATTATGTAGCTGTTAGACAGCAGAGTCCTGCATGATTCCACCAAGATCTTACGACCAAATATGTAGACCCTTACAAAAAAGAACAAAAGCTTTCAAATTCAAGACTTCTTTAAGCCACAGATGCAACTATCAGGGTGTAAAAATATTTGGAAAAGGAGAACAATTATGAAGATAATGAACCAAAACAAGTTTTCTATTTGGCTAAGAATGATTGCAATCCTACTTACCATACTATTCTTGGTCCAAGTGTTGCCCATGTCCGTGTGGGCCTCGGATTACACGGAGAGCGTACGACGAAAAAACTATTTTAATGAAGCTTTGTCAGACTATTTAAAGCAGCGCGTGGAAACAGCGGGTGCTGTGCGCATTTTGGAATATGACCAAATTAATACAGAAGAGGGAAGTAATGCATCGGATACCTATGCAATAAATGCAGCTTCTGAATCTGGTCAGAACAATGTAAACGAAGTGGACGCAACGGTAGAATCTACAACTGCAGAAGATGTTTCTTTAGAAACCATAACCATAGAAAAAGAAGATGGCGAAAACGTTTCTTATGTTTTTTCGGAACCCATCAGTTATATAGACGAAGACGGCAAGCTGGTATATAAAGATACCGGCATTTATTTTACCCAAAATCAGCCCTTAAAAAGGGCCGGATACACCTATGAAAACGGCACGAATGATTACAAAATTTACTTTTCTAAAACCGCGTCCAAGGGCATTCTTTTGCAACCTAACGGTACAAACAAAATTTACATCAGTCCCAAAGCGGAGAAACAGGCAAAAGACGGTACCTTAGAGACACAGACCGAAGACGGGTATAGCTATCAGACGCTGTCCTATGAAAACGCTTTCGGGCGAAATACAACCTTACGGTATTCCGCACAACTAAACGGAAGTAAGGAAGAAATCATTCTAAAGAGGAAGCCGAGGAGCAACGCGTTTTCTTTTACCGTTAAAACCGAAAACTCCATTGCTGCCATCAATTCTTTCGGAGACATTGAAATAATAGACAATACCACGGGCGAGGTAGTAGATACACTTACCGCACCCTACGCATATGATTCCAGTGGTGGTTTTGACCCAACCAGTGAGCACTTTGTGCAGTGCGTGTATTCTCTG
>CAVFBE010000050.1:0-30165 GCA_963620745.1 Muribaculaceae bacterium
GGGTTGGTAAAAGGGAAACGGTTTTCAGATAAACCAGACGGGCTGCCATTTCCAGAAATTCAGATGCCAGTTCCATGTCCTCTGCCTGCATGGCACGAACATAAGCAAGATACTGGTCTACCAGTTCCACAATGGGAATGTCATAAATATCCAGCTTATGTTTGCTGATTAGGGACAGGAGCAAATCCATGGGGCCTTCAAAGACTTCCAGTTTATAGGAAAGCTTTTCTTTTTCCATAGGGCCTCCGATTAATGAAATGGTAACGCGCAAAGCGTTCCAAGACCATTTAAAATCAGACCTGCCAGAGCGCTAAGAGGTCTGGACAGGACACCGGTAAACAGCAGGGCAATAAAGATAATGGAAATAATCTGCTGATGGGTGTTCAGCCATTCCGACCAGCTTGGAGGCAGAAGTCCTTCAATAATACCGTAGCCGTCCAGTGGCGGCACTGGAATTAAATTGAAGACCATCAGGTACAAACTGATTTCTGCGGCAATGTAACAGAACGTGTAAACATAGGAAGCTAAGTAAGTTCCCGCAGCGGGTCCGACATTGGCAAACAAACTGCCAAGGAATAACAGTAACCAGGCCAGCAAAAAATTGGCAAACGGGCCGGCAAAGGAAGTCAGTGCAATACCCAGCTTCCGGTTTTTAAAGTTGTTGGGATTAATGGGTGCCGGTTTTCCCCAGCCAAAGCCGATGAGGCAAATCAGCACTGCGCCCAGAGGGTCTATGTGCGCCGTTGGATTTAAGGTATAACGGCCCAGCATCTTTCCTGTGTTGTCCCCTAGTTTGGTAGCGCACCAGACATGCGCAAATTCATGAACGGGAACAACGACAAAAATTAAAAAGAGGCTGGCAAGCAACGAAGCAAAGATGGTGATTTTGTCACCACTGAGTAGGGCAGAAATAAGCATGAAGCCAACTCTCTTTCTTTCAAAATAAACAGAAATTCATATATAAGTAGGATACTAAAAAAGCCTATTTTCGTCAATGGAAAAAGGCTTTTTCGCTTATTTTATCCCCAGAACAAAGCGGGTCATTCCGTAGGGATCCTGTTTCATTTCCGTCTGCGTACAAGCAGTGGAAAACAATGCGGCAATTTGCGGGGCCTGGTCTTCCCCGCCCTCCACGGCAAAAAAGCTGCCGGAAGGCAGATGCGGAAGCCACTGTTCCCGCAAATTGCGGTAGAAGGACAGGCCGTCCTTTCCGCCGTCCAGGGCCAATACGGGCTCCCGTTTCAGCTCTGTCTGCAGCTGTTCCAATTCTTCCGTACGCAGGTACGGTGGATTGGACAGCAGCACATCCGGCACGGGAAAAGAAGCCGCCCGAAAGCCGTCAAACAAACTGCCCTGCCGGATGACAGCGCGGTCCTGCAGCCCGTATTGTTCCACGTTACGGCGCAGGAAAAAGACGGCCGCCTCCGACTTTTCTAAGAAGTACACTGTTGCATTAGGTACCTGCAGCAATAAGCTGATACCAATACAGCCGGTTCCGGCACACAGGTCCAGTATGTTCCAGGTTCTTGTCTGCCAGTCCGGTTGCTGATGAATATAGTCTAAAGCAAAATCCACCAGGCATTCCGTTTCCGGTCTGGGAATCAGCACTCCTTCACCAACAAAGAAGGTGTTTCCGTAGAAATCCCATTCCCCCAGCAAATATTGCAGCGGAATGCCTTCGGCCCGTTGCTGTAGCAATGGAACATACTGGTCTTCCAACGCAGCCGGAACCGCCTGATCCGCATGTAGCAGCAGTGCGGTTTGGGACAATCCGGATGCCAACAGCAATAATTGCCGGGCATCAAAAGCGGCATCCTCCGGACAAACCGATTGCAACCGTTCTGTTCCTTTTCTCAGCAAATCCCGATAGGTCAGCAAAGCTTATCATCCTCCGGATTGTCCGTCCGCACGGCATTGAATGCGGCAATGCCGACCTCAATCATGTCATCGGTCGGCTCCGCAGTGGTAATGCGCTGCATCCACAGCCCCGGCGCAGATCCGATTTTAGCCAGGATAGAGTCACTTCTACCGGCCCATTTAATAAACTCATACCCAAAGCCCATAATCAGCGGCAAAAGCACTAGCTTTAACAGCATCCAAAGGGCTCTGTTGGTTCCGATTCCCGGAATCAGGAAGGACAACAGGGTGTAGATTAAAATGCCAATCAGGAGCAGCACAAAAATGAAGCTGGTACCACATCGCGGATGAAAGCGGGTTTGTTTTCTAACGTTTTCCACGGTCAGCTCCAGCCCGTTTTCATAACAGGAAATGGTTTTGTGCTCCGCACCATGGTACATAAAGACGCGCTTAATTTCCTTGGTACGGGAAACCACCTTCATATAAATAATCAGAATGATAATTTTTAAGATGCCTTCCAGCAAAGCGTGCAGATTATGGGCTTCCAGGACGCCACTGGTGACATACTTGTCAAACAGGTCAACCAGCCACATGGGAATATACAGGAACAGAAACAGGGCAAGTGCCACCCCAAGAATAACGGAAAGAACACTGATAATTTTCATCATGTGCTCTCCAAGATGGGCCGCCATCCACTGGTCAAATTTGGAATCCTCTTCGGTTACTTCCAGTTCCACGCCATCCAGTGCCGTCTTTTCGGCAGACAGCATCAGATACCGATATCCATAGTAAAGGCTTTCAAAAAATGCAATGCACCCACGGACAATGGGCCATTTGGCAAAGGCATATTTCTGTGACAGATGTCTTTCTTCCTGCGGTTCCACATCAATAGAACCATCCGGAAGCCGTAAGGCAACGGCAGCGCCCAGAGGGCCCCGCATCATGATGCCTTCCATAAGGGCCTGGCCCCCAATGCTTGTTTTATGAATCTTGTTCGGCAATGTCTTCGTTCTCCGTTTCCGGCTCCACAGTCTGGGTTTGTTCCAGGACTGCTTCATCCACAATAGCTGTTTCTACTTCCACATAGTCTATGGGAAGACGAATGGTGACACAGGTACCGACGCCCAGTTCAGACTGTAAGTCTAAGGTACCTCCGTGCATTTTTACAATTTCGTCACAGACTGCAAGGCCAATGCCGCTGCCTTTGACAGAAATGTTGGACTTATAAAACTTCCGTTTAACCTTGGGTAGTTCTTCTGCAGAAATACCGCATCCGGTATCTTCTACCTGCACGGTCAGCCACCCTTTTTCCTGTCCTTCTTCCGGTGGTGTCCGGGTTGCCACAACCGTGACAGAGCCACCCTGCTCCGTATATTTGAATGCGTTATCCAAAACGTTGACAAATACCTGTTTGATACGGGCTGCATCGCCTTCGGCAGGGGCAGGTTCAGACGGTGCATTATAGGTAAGGTCTATGCCTTCCCGCATGGAGCGGTCTTTGAAGACAAAAATGGTGTCATCCAGTTCTGCCAGCAGGTCAATCTTGGCATATTTCAACGTTAACCGGCCATTGGAAATTTTGGACAAGTCCAGCAAATCCTCTACCACGCCGGTTAACCGGGAAGACTCATCTACAATGACTTCCAGGCCACGCTTGGTTAAATCCGGGTCTGTGTCCCCTACGGTCAGCAGGGTTTCTGCCCAGCCCTTAATGGCAGTCAGCGGTGTCTTCATTTCATGGGACACCGTGGAAATAAAGTCATTTTTCATTTTGTCGGTGGAACTGAGTTCCTCCGCCATGGAGTTCAGATTACGTGCCAGTTCGGAAAGCTCGTCTTTGCCGTTTCCGACAGAGGCTCTGGCATTCATTTCCCCTCCGGCAATTCGCTTGGTTACGCTACTAAGTTCCATAATTGGCGAAACAACCGAACGGATAAAGTACAAAGACGGATAAAGAATCATGCACATCAGGATTAAGAAAACCAGAAGGAAGGACATGACAATCCAGAACAATTCCGCCCGGATCTGCTCCGTGGAAACCACATAACGAACCGCATATCCGGTATCGGTTACAGACGAGCCAAGAATATAAGTAACGGCACGGATATGCTCCCCGTACTGGTTTTTCCCGCTGTAAGTGGCAGATTTGCTGTCAGAAGAAAGCGCCTCCTGATAATCCGGCATATCCGAATCCGAAATGGCAAATCCGGAAGAAGAAGCCACAATAACGCCGTCTTTGTTAATAACCCAGACATCCATCTGGTCTTTGTCGGAAAAGCTGGAAATGTATTCAATGGCACCGTCCAGGAAAACATCATCTCCGCGGCCAAGATAGGCAGCAAAGAAGGTGTCTACGCTCTGGTTGTACTCCTCCTGCAGGGCATTATCCACGGCATTGTACAGATAGGTGCGTGCCACAAAAAAGGAGGTCAGCATAAAGGCCAGGAAGGCAACGGCAAAAACCAGGGCCGTGTAACTGAGCCATCGGCCGGAGATGCCGGAAAAGGTGGAGGTATACCAGCGCTTCAGCCGGTATTTGATAGATACACCGGGCTGTTTTTTGACCGCCTTTTTTGCCATTTGCATTTCCTCCTTTCCTACGGTTTTCGTCCTGTTTCAGCAAAGCAGCTTATTCTACCCACTTATACCCAATGCCCCAGATGGTCATTAAGTGCTTAGGGGCAGATGGGTTTTCTTCTACTTTCATGCGCAGACGGCGGATATTGACGTCCACAATTTTTTCTTCGCCAAAATAACCTTCTCCCCAGACATGATGCAAAATGTCCGCGCGGTTTACCGCGGTATTGGGGCTGTGGAACAGGTATTCCAGAATCTGGTATTCCACCTGGGTCAGTTCAATTGGCGTTCCATTCCGCAGCAGTGTGCGACTTCTGGTATCTAAGGAGAATTCTCCAAGCGTAATCACGTCCTGGTCCGGTTTGACCCCTTTGACCATAGAAACGCGGCGATATACGGAATCCACTCTGGCAAGCAGTTCCGATGGACTGAATGGCTTGGTAACGTAATCATCGGCTCCGCTGAGGAGTCCGTTAACCTTATCCATTTCCTCTGTTTTGGCGGTCAGCATAATAATGCCAACCGTAGAGCTGCGCTTACGCAATTCCTTACAGGCTTCCATGCCGTTCATAATCGGCATCATAATATCCAGTAAGACAACATCAACGTCTTCATTGCTGTCATACAGTTGCAATGCTTCCTGTCCGTTTCCGGCTTCCAGCACATCGTATCCGGAACGCTTCAGATTGATGACAATAAATTCACGGATGGCAGATTCATCTTCTACTACCAGTACTTTTTTCATCTTCTGTTGCCTCCTTAATAGAAATAAATAAATTTCTCAATTTGTTCATTGGTAAATCCAAGAGCGGATCCGTCTCCGGTCAGCGTGCCGTAAACCATACTGTTCTTTCCTTCTACAGAAAAGCTGTGGTCCGGATTTTTCTCTTTAAAGTCCGCTTTGGTTGTGGTAACCAGACTGAATAACGGATTCCCAACTGTGGTTCCGTCTTCCGTAGAGTAAATGGTCAGGACATTGGTTTCCGTATTCCGGAAGGCCAGTAAGGAATCCTTTTGGCTAATTGGAATCAAAATACAATAGCTGTTGGTTTCATCTACAAAGCCGTAGCTATGGGCTTCCAGCCTTGGCCCTAAATCCGTTCCGGTATAGTTATACCAGGTGGTCAGCCCTACCTGTCCGGAGGTAGATGTACCATCAGAGGATTTCTTTCCGGCAGTTACACCGACCGGGATATCCACATAGCCGTCCCCATCCAAATCAGAGGATGGAATGGCCGGTGACCGCAGGGTAGAAGAATTATTTAAAGAATCCCGGGAGGTCAGCGGAGCCCGCAGCTCCTGACGTTCGGCATCCCACCAGAAAATTTCCGTTACCATGGCATCTGTGCCCTTATAGGCATCTAAGAAGGCAATGGGTGTGTCCCCCTGTTGCTGTAACGTCAGATTTCCGTAAGCGGAAACGGAACCGTCTACCGTTACTTCCGAGCCAATGGTGGCAATGGTATTGGACGAAGTCATCTTAAGCAATTCCGCGTATGCCACGGTACTGTTTGGCGTTCCGGAGGAAGCATTGCTTCCGGAACCGGCAGAAACCGTATTGGCCGACGAATCCGACTTAATTAAGAGAATTTCTTCCAAAGAGTCCTGGTCTAAATCGACCGGGGACATATAGGCATAGGTCTGGTTTACCAGGGTCTTCAGACCGGCACCGTTCTCTTCTGACCAGGAATGTACTGTTAGAGTTTTGGCAATGGAATTGTCAAACGGGGACCAGCTAAGCAATACCTCAGGGAAAGCATCTCCGTTCATGTCTATGAACTGCACGGACAAAATGCTGTTTCCGTATCCAGCCTGATCATAAACAACGGTCCACTTGCTGTCCTGCTGTTGCAAAATGGTAAATCGGACTGTGGTATCCGACTGCAGCGTATAGAAAACAAGCACTTCCTGGGTGCCGTCATGATTCAGATCCTGCTTAATGTAAGCCGTCCGGTAATTTCCCTCCGTCGGGTACTTCAGGGACATCTTTTTGTAATCGGACCCAAGATAATTCTTCAGGGCCTGGGTTACTTTGGCGTCTTCCCCACGGTTATTGGGCGGAGACATCAGCTGTTCTGCAGACTTTAACTGGGAAATGGTAACGAAGATAACAAGAAGGAGTGCAAGTGCCCCCGTAAAAAGCAGTATGATACCGCGCTTCATAGGCTATGCCCTCCTTCCGTTGTTTTGTTATTTTTCTTTTCTTGTGCGATTTAGCTACTTTCCGGCAGGCGAACCGTAACGGTATAGGTTTCATCCTGATTCTGCGGCTGCCCTTCGGTAATGTCTTCCGACTTGAAGGTAAAGGTGTTTTCCCCTTCTTTCAGGGTTTCATAATCCAGGGTTCCTAGGGTAATGGAGGTCAGGTTTTTGACTTCGTTGACATCTATGGCAACCTGTACGGTACTGGGGGATATTTCTATATCCAGATCCGACACCTTCATTCCGGTGGGCAAATTATCCACATCTACGGTTAACGGCAGTTCTTCTACGGTGTAAACCGGAACGGTAATGGTAACCTTATCTGCATTTTCTGCCGTAATATACTTCAGCTGTACCCCGTCTTCATTGACCGCTTTGATGGTGGCATTTAAGACGGTGGTTTTCTTCAGATTGCCTTCCGTACTGGCCACGGCATAGACGGTTTTTAGTTCATCCATCTGGCTGGCCGGACCGGTCAGCGTAATGCTTTCCATGTTCAGGATAGGATCCGAAGTGGTGTATTCCGAAGAAACCAGGTTGCTGCTTTCCGACTTCAAAGAAACGGTCAGCGGCACGGTCTGGGTAACCGGACGGTCATAATAGACGGAAACATAGTTCTGTGAACTCAGCTCCAGAGTATAATTTGCATTGTCATTCTTAGAGCTGACACTAAGGTATAAGGTGTAACTTCCCGGCAGTTCTACCTGGCTGGTAGTGGCTTTTACCACAATGTCATCGGCGCTAAGCACGTTCTGTCCAATCAGGTACCGTTTTCCGGTTACCTTGACGTCTGCGGTCAGGCCGTCTGTCCCGAAGGCTTCCAATCCGGCCTGTGAGCCAATGTTGGAGTCAATGGTAACGGGAACCCCTTCAATAATGCGGGTGGAATCTTCAGATTCATTCATGGTAAATCCAATCCAGATAAAAATGGCAAGGATTAAGGATAAAACCATCAGTACCTTTTTGTTGTTTAACAGACTGCGGGTAAAATTACGCGGATTATTTTCCATGCTTTTCGCCTCCAATCTGCAGGAAGTTCAGGAGTGTTTCCCGAATTTCCCCATCCGTCAGGTCCCGAAGGAGCATGCCGCCTTCGGCAATGGACATGGCGCCGGTTTCTTCTGAAACCACAAGAATCATGGCGTCGGACTGTTCCGACATGCCGATGGCGGCCCTGTGCCGGGTCCCGAGCTCTTTGGCCACGTCATTATTCCGGGAGGTCAGCGGCAAAATGCAACCGGCTGCAATCAGACGGTTGTTGCGGACGACCGCGGCACCGTCATGCAACGGTGCACCCGGATAAAATATGTTTTCCAGTACCGTGGAAGATATCTTTGCATCTACCTTGGTACCGGTTTCAATAATGTCTCCTAAAGGAGTATCTTTTTCAAAAATAATCAGGGCGCCAATGCGCTTGTCACTCATGTCATTGGCTGCTTTGCAAACGGAGTTCACACAGCGGCTGACCTCTTCGTTATAGGCAGACGCCTTCTGGGCGGCACTGCTTCTGCTGAACAGACCGGCCAAAGAGCTCCAGGTCCGGCGGTTTCCCAAAGTTTCTAGGGCTTTTCTCAATTCCGGAGCAAAGATAACTACCAGAATAACCAGGATGTTGTCCCATACAATGCGGAACAGGTATGTGGCGGCCTTCATTTCCAGGATGTTAACCAGTGCATACGCAATGGCAAAGACAACCAGACCTCTGGCCAGGGTCAGCGCACGGGAATCCTTAAAGAGCTTAAGAACAAAGTACACCAGAACGGCAAGAAAGATGATATCCAGCGTATCCCCTACCAAATCATAAGTGGAGAATATGCTGATAGTGCGGTTAAATAAATTAGTAAGATCCGTTATCACCGTTCTCCTCCTTCCATAAGTAAGGCTACTGCATGGGCAGCAATGCCTTCTCCGGCGCCGGTAAATCCAAGCCCTTCTTCTGTGGTTCCCTTCACGTTAATCCGGTCAACGGAAACATGGCAAACGCGGGCAATATTTTCCCGCATCTGCTCCGTATAAGGGGCAATTTTTGGCTGCTGCGCCAATACAGTTGCATCTATATTGCCAACAGAATACCCACGCTGTTCCAATTCGGAAACCACCTGGGAAAGAAGGACCAGACTGTCTGCATCCAGATAAGCGTCATCCGTGTCCGGAAACCATTTTCCAATGTCCCCTAACGCGGCTGCACCCAGCAGTGCATCAGAAACGGCATGCAGCAATACATCGGCATCCGAGTGACCCAGCAGTCCCGTTTCATAGGGAATCTGCACGCCACCAATGATGCACTTGCGCCCTTCTACCAGGCGATGTACGTCATATCCGTGCCCGATTCTCATACTATGCCTTCTTTCTTACTGATTTCTATCAATTACAGAGTATCAATTTCCAGACTGATAATTTTTACGTCTTCCAGCGGTTTGTCATTCGGGCCGGTTGGAACAGTGGCAATGGCATCTACAACGTCCATGCCTTCATAGACCTGACCAAATACCGTGTGTTTGTAATCCAGCCACGGAGTGCCGCCCAGGGCTTTATACTGGTCAATGCAATCCTGTGGGAAGCCTCTGTCCGTCAGCTGTTCCATCTGTTCCAGCATCTGTTCCGGGCAGGTATCTGCCTGCACAATAAAGAACTGGGAGCCGTTGGTATTTGGACCGGCATTTGCCATGCAAAGGGCACCGCGCAGGTTATGCAGGTGCAGATCAAATTCGTCTTCAAAGGAATGGCCCCAGATGGATTCTCCGCCCATGCCGGTACCGTCAGGGTCTCCGCCCTGAATCATGAAATCAGGAATAACGCGATGGAAAATAATGCCGTCATAATAGCCATTCTTGGCGTGTGTGGTGAAGTTTTCCACGGTCTTTGGGGTTTCTTCCGGGAACAATCTGACTTTGATGGTTCCAAGGGTAGTGTTAATAGTTGCAACGGTATCCCCTGTCTGTGGGGCTGCAGTTTGATTGACCATAATGGTATCTCCTTTGTTGTTATTCTTCGCTGAGAATTTCTGTTTCAATATTTTTATAAACGGCTTCATACTGTTCTGCCTGTTCCAGCAGAAACGCATCTACCACTTCCAGCAAATCTACCGTAAAAGGCATGTTTTTGCTGATGGTTAAATGGAAGCGCGGCAGCACCATGCCCTCCGGGGCAGGCTCCTTTACCAGATTCTGGTACTGGAAGCCATGCAAAGAAGCCTTGGAGAAGAAATCCATGGCGCCGGTACGGCTGGTGAAAACCATGTGGAAGGTTATGTTCCGCGGCTTGGTACCGTCATCTCCGTATCCGGAAAGCTTCCGTGCCATTTTGGCGTTGCTGATCTGGCGTTGCTTTACCGGCTTCGGGTACAGGAATTTTTTATATTCATTTCCTTCCGGATCATAAACCACCTGTACTTCAGACTGGCGGAAGGATCCAAGGAAGGTTTCCTGTAACATCCGTTTGGCGGCTTTGGCCTGATGATCCGTGCAATAGAACATCAGAAATGCCATGCTTTGGGACGCAATAATGCCCTGTCCGACAAAGCGCCCGCCGATATGCTGACGGAGAATACTGCGCAGATCTGACAGGTGGGACATTTCTGCTCCGGAAATCAGATCAGGCCGGGCTTCGTCCACATACACTTCCATGGTAATTTTGATACAGGCCGGCAACTCCATGCAGGGCAAATAGTGAATATAATTCATGTCACACATGACCAGAACCGGTTTTTTGGCAAAGGTTTCCCGGTATGTCTGGAAGTCCGGTTCTGCCTGTTCGGTGCCTCCGTTATAGACCGTATTTTTAAAAAGGCCCATGCTTTTTTCTCCTTCTACTTTGGAACTGAAAAGGCCTGTTTCTGTAAGAGAGACAAACCTAGAGAATATTCACTTAATGATACCATACCCGCCAAACCTTTGCCATACTTAAAGCACCCGGCAGAGAGGCGGGCAAAAAAAGAGAACCTGCCAAAAAAGCAGGTTCCTTGGTGCTGGTGGGCTTGAACCGGTACGCTGTTGCCAGCGAGGGATTTTAAGTCCCTTGCGTCTGCCAATTCCGCCACACCAGCATGGCCTTAAGCACGTGAAGTATAGTAACACACTTTTGCATTTCAATCAAGGCGGGAAACTAAGTTTAAGCCGTACTTTTTTACCAGCTTCATGGCATCGTCAAATCCATAGGTAATGGTGTCTGTGGCATGGCTGTCGGAAGCCAGGATGACGCTACCGCCGGCATCGGCAATGCGGGCCAGGAGCATTTCATCCGGATACGGCGTAGTACGGTATCCGCGGGAAATGGCTCCGGTGTTAATTTCAAACAGCACCGGCGCTTTCAGCAAGGTGTCCAGGGCCGCTTCTGCCGCAGCGCGGTAGCGCGGATTCCGGATGTCCAAAGCCAGGCCACATTCAATACACTTGGTTACTAAATCAAAGTGTGCAATGATCTGGCAACGGGTTTTCTCGTAAATTTTGGCTACTTCCTTGTAATAGTCCTCTGCAAAAGCGTAGACATCTCCATCATAATAAAGAGAAAGTGCCTGGCTTAATTCGGCGTATTCTAAATCGACAGGGATATAGTGGCCATCCTTAAAGACACAGTGGGCCGCACCAATCAGATAGTCATACTCCGCCGGATTGACACAATCAGACTGAATATCATATTCCAGTCCCAAGCGGACGGAAATCTGATCTTTGTATTTTTCTTTCAGGCGCAGAACTTCCTTTTGATACTCCTTCATAGTGGACGGTGACATATTCCAGGAGGGGTCAAAAGACAAATAGGAATGGCCGGAAAAGCCCAATTCCGGGCAGCCGTCCTGAATGGCGGCCAGGACCATTTCTTCTGCTGTGTTGGCGCCGTCACAAAATGTGGTGTGGGTATGATAATTGCAGTACTTCATATCTGATTTCCTTTGTCGTGTTTGCCTTATTATGCCTTAGTCCAAACCGCCGGAGGGCTCTTCCCCGAGCATTAGGTGGTGGAAACAGGAATCTGTTCCTTCATGACAGGCAGGGCCGTCTTTGTTGACTAAGACAACCAGGGCATCCCGGTCACAGTCCGCCGTAATGCTGACAATGTGCTGGTAATTTCCGCTGGTCTCCCCTTTCAGCCAGAGCTCCTGTCTGCTGCGGGACCAAAAACAGGTCAGTCCCTTTTCCAGGGAAATCTGTAAGCTTTCCCGGTTCATGTAAGCAAGGGTTAATACCTTCCCGGTTGCGGCATCCTGTACAATGGCCGGAATCAATCCTTTTTCATCAAATTTCAGTTGTTCCGGAACCGTGTCTATCTTTGCCATGCTGTTCTCCTTACCGCAGTATGTAACTATTACAGGCGTACTAAAATATCGTTTTCCCGTAGTGTCTTCTTTAAGTTTTTAATGTCTACTTCGCCGTAGTGGAAAATGGAGGCCGCCAGTCCGGCGTCCACATCAGGGATTTCCTTGAATAGCGTAATAAAATCTTCCTTACAGCCCGCGCCACCGGAAGCAATGACCGGGACCCGGACGGCCTGGCAGACGGCGTCCAGCATTTCCAAATCAAAACCTTGTTTGACGCCGTCGGTGTCTATGGAATTCAAAACCACTTCACCGGCGCCATTCTGCACACCGCTTTTAATCCACTGGATGGCGTCCATGCCGGTGTCTTCCCGTCCGCCTTTGGCAAAGACGTGAAAAACGCCGTTTACGCGCTTCACGTCGGCCGAAAGGACAACGCACTGGTCTCCGTATTTCTTGGCCGCCTCCGGGATTAAAGACGGATTGCGAATGGCGCCGCTGTTGACGGACACCTTGTCGGCGCCGCATTTTAATACCCGGTCAAAATCTTCCAGGGTGTTAATGCCGCCGCCGACCGTCAGCGGAATAAAGACCTGGGAGGCCACTTTTGTCAGAACATCCGTAAACAGCTTACGGCCTTCAAAAGAAGCGGTAATATCATAAAATACCAGTTCATCGGCACCGCTGTTGCTATAAAAATGAGCTAAGCTGACCGGATCGCTGACATCCTGAATGCCTTCAAAATTGGTTCCTTTTACCACCCGTCCGTTACGAACGTCCAGGCAGGGAATAATCCGTTTTGTAATCATACTGTTTCCCCCTGCGGTCCGGCAATGGCAACCGCCTGTTTTAAGTTGATATCTCCGGTGTAGTAGGCTTTCCCGATAATGCAGGCGTCCAACCCAAGAGCTGTCAGTGCCTTAATGTCTTCCATCTGGGAAACTCCTCCGGATGCGGTAAACTGCATCTGATACTGCTCCTTTAAATCAGCATACAGCTTCCGGTTGGTGCCTGCCATGGCGCCGTCCTTGCTGATGTCCGTGCAGATCATGGCAGATACGCCAAGCTCCTGCATTTTCCGGCAAAAGGCATCCAAAGTGTAGTCCGACTGTTCCAGCCAGCCCTTAATGGCCACACGGCCATCCTTCACGTCGGCGCCAACGGCAATCTGTTTGCCGTAACGGGCAACCGCTTCTTTCAGAAACGCTTCGTCCGTAACGGCTGCCGTTCCCAGGATAACCCGGCCGGCCCCCGCCTTCAGATACCGTTCCACGGTATCCATGCTGCGGATGCCGCCCCCAATTTCTACAAACAGCCCAGTGTTCTGAATGACAGAGCATACCGTTTCAAAATTGGGAGTGGTGCCGTCCTTGGCCCCTTCCAAATCTACCATATGAATGTGGGTGCAACCACAGGCTTCAAAGTCTTTGGCTACCTCCAACGGGTTTTCATTGTAAACCGTCATCTGCGCATAGTCCCCCTTAAACAGGCGGACCGCTTTTCCCTGAATCAGGTCAATTGCAGGAAATAAAATCATACACGGGTCTCCATTTCACAGAAATTTTTCAAAATGCGTACGCCCACTTCACCGCTCTTTTCCGGATGGAACTGACAACCAATGACATTGTCTTTCCAAACCGCAGCCGTAACCGGCAAACTGTAGTCTGTGGTGCAAACTACAGACTCCGCACAGTTGGTTGCATAATAGGAGTGAACAAAATAAACATAGTCCCCTTCCTTTGTGTCAGCAAATACAGGACAGTCCGTCTTTTCAAAGTGCAGACTGTTCCAGCCCATCTGCGGAATCTTCAGTTTGGAATCTACTGTGCCAAGCATGGGAACTACATCGCCGGGAATCAGGCCAAGGCCCTGATGTTCCCCATATTCAAAGGAGCGGTCAAACAGCAGCTGCATGCCAAGGCAGATTCCCATAAGGGGTTTCCCCTCTGCAGCCAGCTCCTTAACCAATTGACCCATGCCGGTGGCGTCCAGCAATGCGGCAGCGTCGGCAAAGGCACCAACGCCGGGCAAAATTACACGGTCTGCTTTGCGGATCAGATCCTTATCTTTGGTAAAAGCCACATCTTGGCCCAGGCTCTTTAACGAGGAGACCAGGGAAAAGACGTTCCCAATCCCGTAATCAATTACTGCAATCATATGTTACCTCAACTTGAAAACTCCCGGGAGCAGCCCAGGAGTTTTGATTTTTAAAGCAATCCTTTGGTGGAAGGAATTTCTTCTTTATAAAGTTCATCAATGGCCACAGCTGTTTTCAGGCTGCGGGCCACGGACTTAAATGTGCCTTCAATAATATGATGGCTGTTGGTGCCGGCCAGTTGCCGGATGTGCAGGGTCAGCTCTGCCTTGCGCACAAAACCAAGGAAGAATTCTTCCGTCAGCTCCGTGTCAAAGGTACCCACTTTAGCGCAGGGAATGTCCAATTGATAACCTAAATAAGATCGGCCGGAAATATCCACGGCAGACAGAATCAGGGTTTCATCCATTGGCAGAATGGTGCTGCCGTAGCGGGTAATGCCGCGCTTGTCCCCAAGGGCTTCTGCAAAGGCTTCCCCAAGGGCAATGCCGATATCTTCTGTGGTGTGATGTGCATCTACCTGAATGTCACCAACACAGTGTACGTCCAGGTCAAAGCGACCATGTTTGGCAAACAGGGTCAGCATATGGTCTAAAAAGCCGACACCGGTGTCAATGTTAGACACGCCGGTACCGTCCAGGTTCAGACGCAGCTGAATGTCGGTTTCCGCTGTTTTGCGGTTAATTTCAGCCGTTCTCATGGTGCTTCCTCTTTTCTTCCAGAATTTCATCTATGGCTTTCATTAATTTAATCATTTCCAGCTGGGTACCAATGGTAATGCGGTTCCAGTTGGCAATTTCCGGACGGCTGAAATGGCGGATCAGGATGCCTTTTTCCCGCAGCCGGCGATACCATTCCTCTGCAGGAATGTTGGCATGCTGTACAAACAGGAAGTTGGCCTGGGACGGGAGGACCAGGAATCCGCGCTTGGTCAGTTCGTCATCGGTAAACTTCCGTTCGTTCTGAATGGCGCGGCAGTTGTTGCGGAAGTAAGACGGATCTTCCACCGCGGCCAGTGCCATTGCCTGTGACATGCGATTTACGTTATACGGATTGGTGGAATACTTCAATGTTCTAAGGTCCGCAATTAAAGGTGCCTGACCCATGATAAAGCCGACTCTGGCACCAGCCATAGAGCGGGACTTGGAAAAGGTCATGGTAACTAAAAGGTTATCATAATGGTCTATCAGCGGGACACAGCTTTCTGCGCCAAAGTCCACATAGGCTTCATCCACAATAACCACATTGTCCGGGTTGCTCTTCAGAATTTCTTCTACCTGACTTCTGGGGATGGCCATGCCGGTAGGCGCATTCGGGTTGGCAAAAACAATGTTCTTATGAATGCCAAGATAGTCCTGATAATTCAGCTTAAAGTCTTCCTGCAGCGGAATTTCGGTATAAGGAACCCCGTTGGCCTGTGCAAAGACCGGATAAAATCCATAGGTAATATTCGGGAAAGCAATTCCTGTTTCCTTGGTGCAAAACGCTTTAAAGGCATAATCCAAAGCTTCATCGGACCCATTGGTTACCAGCACCTGATCCGGCTGCAGATTGTAAAAATCAGCCAGTGCATTGGTCAGCTTGGTGCAGTCCGGATCCGAATACAGGTAACAGTCCAGTGCTTCAAACTTGGCGTCTGCCGCACTTTTCTTGGTAGGCGGATACGGACATTCATTGGTGTTCAGCTTAATGTACTTTTTGTCTTTCGGCTGTTCACCGGGAACATATGGCTTCAGATTCTGATACTTTTCGGCAAAGAAACGGCTCATGCAGCTTTCCTACTTTCTTCTTATTTTTCATTCACGTCCGGGCAGAAGCGGCTAAGAACGCTTCTGGCGTGGCCGTGCAGTCCTTCATGATCGGCAAAATCGGCAATATCCTGGTAAACCTCTTCCAAAGCGGATTTGGTGTAATAGGTAAATTGCGTCTTCTTAACAAAGTCATCTACAGACAACGGGCTGGAGAACTTGGCCGTGCCGGAGGTCGGCAACGTGTGGTTGGCGCCGGAGAAATAGTCTCCAAGCGCTTCCGGGCAGTTGCGGCCCATAAAGATAGAACCGGCATGACGCACTTCCGACAGATAATCAAACGGATTATCCATGCAAAGTTCCAGATGCTCCGGCGCAATTTCATTGGCAATTTCAATGGCCACGTGTAAGTCCTCTGCTACTATGATTTTACCGTTATTGTCAATAGAGCAGCGGGCAATTTCTTCCCGTGGCAGGGTCTGCAGCTGGCGTTCAATTTCTGCGGCCACTGCGTTGGCCAGATCCATACTGTCAGTAACCAGCACTGCCGTGGCCATTTTGTCGTGCTCGGCCTGGGAAAGCAGGTCGGCGGCCACGTGGATTGGATTACTGTTTTTGTCGGCCACACAAAGAATTTCAGACGGGCCGGCAATCATGTCAATGGACACGACGCCGAAGACCTGCTTTTTGGCCTCCGCCACGAAAGCGTTGCCGGGGCCGACAATCTTGTCGACCTTGGGCACGGTTTCCGTCCCGTAGGCCAGGGCGGCAATGGCCTGTGCACCGCCCACTTTGAAGATGCGGTCTACCCCGGCCACCTTAGCGGCGGCTAAAACATAGGGGTTTACTTTGCCCTCGGCGTTGGCCGGGGTAGTAATAACCAGTTCCTTTACCCCTGCAATTTTGGCAGGTACGGCATCCATCAAAACCGTGGACGGATACGCAGCCGTGCCGCCCGGGACATACAGGCCGGCTTTGTCCACCGGAATTACCTTCTGTCCCATAACAATGCCCTCTTCGTCATTGATGACGAAGCTGGGGCGAACCTGTTTTTCGTGGAATTTTCTGATATTGGCAGCAGCCCGTTCCAAAACACCGCGGAATTCCCCGACAATGGAAAACGCCTCTTCAATTTCGGCTTCCGTTACTTCCAGACAAGGGTCTGTATTATGATCAAATTTAGCGTTATAAGCAAGGAGTGCTGTATCGCCTTCGGCACGAACCTTTGCAATAATGTCAGCAACTACGTCTTCCACTCCGGTTTTTACGTCCGCGCGGGAAAACAGTTCGGAAGCTTCCACTTCCCCATACTTGTAAATTTTAATCATCTGTCTTCACCTGATCTTTCATGGCTGCAACCAAATCCTCTATGGCTTCGGTTTTAAATTTAAAATTGGCCTTATTGGCAATCAATCTGGCAGAAATCGGGAAAATGGTTTCATACACCTGCAGGTTGTTCTCCTTCAGGGTGGTCCCGGTTTCCACAATATCTACAATAACATCTGTCAGGCCAAGAATGGGAGCAATTTCAATAGATCCATTCAGCTTGATAATGTCAATATCCCGGCTTTGGGAATGATAATAGTTCCGTGCAATCGTAACAAATTTTGTGGCTACCCGCAACGTTTTGTCTTTGTCGTCATGCCAACCGGTGGGAGCGGCTACACACATGTTGCACTTTCCTAAATTCAGGTCCAGTAATTCATAGACGTCCGGATTCTGTTCCAGGAGAATATCCTTGCCGCAGACGCCGATATCGGCGGCGCCGCGTTCAACGTAAATGGCTACATCGCTTGGCTTTACCCAGAAAAAGCGGATGCCCGCCTCCGGATTTTCAAAAATCAGCTTCCGGCCCTTCTCTTCCATGGCGGGACAGGGATACCCGGCTGCTTTGAACATGTCATACACCTTGTCTCCAAGGCGTCCATTCGGCAGGGCAACGTTAATCATTGTCTTCAAGCACTTCTACCCCTTTCCCGTTGAATTTCAGCAATTTCCGGTAGCTGATGCCGGACGGAATTCCTCTTTGAACGGACACCGTATAGCTTTGGGACGCCAGTTCCCGCAGCGTTTCCTTCAACTCTGCATAATTACAACCGTCTTCATACAGCAGTACGGCATCCACATCATATTTGGTGCCGGTGGGCCGGATATAATCCAGCAAATCCAGATATAAGGCAAAGCCCATGGCTCCGGACTGATAGCCCATCCGCTGCATTAAGCGGTCATACTGTCCACCGGACAGTATGACTTCCGGCACGCCGGAGACAAAGCCCTGGAACACCAGGCCATCATAGTAGTTCATGTCATTGACCAGAGAGAAATCAAAACGTACCTTGTCGGCAAAGCGGGACTGGTCCAGCAGATCCGAAATCTGCTGCAGTTCCTGCAACGCGGCTTCCATTTCTTCGGAGCCGGCGGACAGGTCGGCCAGGTCTTTCAGGACGGCGTGCCGCTCCCCGTAAATGCCGATAAATTTCATCAGCTTTTCGGCAACGGCTTCTTCCACTTCATGTTCCTTACAAAGGGCTTCCACGCCGTGTGGATTCTTTTCCCCAATGCAGGTCATGATGCCTTTATTAAAGTCTTCTCCTTTGTCTGCTTCCTTCAGCAGCCCGGCCAGGAAGCCCATATGCGATATTTCCAGAACAAACTCTTTGGAAATAGTCTGCAGACTTTTCAGTGCAACTGTCAGCACTTCCATAATATTGAAGCCATCCAAGTTGCCCATGCATTCCAGTCCGGTCTGCATGATTTCCTTAAATTCATGGGTGTCACCGGAAATCCGGTAAACATTTTCATTGTAATACACCCGCTGAATGCAGCCCGGCTCTTCTTTGTAATTCTTAATAATGGAAAGGGTAACGTCCGGCTTCAAGGCCATCAGCTTCCCGTTGGTATCCGTAAAACTGATGATGCCGTCCGAAACCAGGAACTCCTTGTTTCTGGCATAGAAATCATATTCTTCAAACTTGTTCATTTTATAGGGAAGATAACCGTAAGCCCGGTAAAGGGAGCGCAATTCCAGAATTGCTTTTTCGGTATCTTTCAGCAGCGATTCAGTGGTCATATTTTCCTCCGAATATTTTAACTTGGTAGCATACTACCGTGCTAACACGCTAAAGTGTACTACTCTTCCCCCTGTCTGTCAACAGGGAGTCTCAAATCACACGGTATTATAGCAAAACTCAGCACTTTGGTAAACGCTAAAAGAAGTTTCTGGCCGACCTGGTACGTTTTTAATTCCCAAAGTAGAAAAATTAAAAAAGGCCCGGTACAGTTCAATAAACAAACCGCACTAGGCCTTTCATTAACTTTTACTGCTCATTATAGTGGTGAGCTTCTTCCAGCAGCATATCCTTAACCTTCATCAGCCGTGTGGTGGTGGAGCGGTCATTTTCATCCAGCTTCATACGAATGTACCGGATGGTATCTTCGTAGTTTGGAATCATAACGTGTTCCAGCGCGTTTACACGACGGCGTGTCTTTTCAATTTCCGCTGCCATCAGCTGACAGGACTTTTCCAGTTCTGCCAGGCGGAGCATCAGCGGCATAATGTCAGACAGTGCTTTTACTGCATCGTCCAGGTCAGAGGAAGTGAATGCGTAGCCGTAAGAATAGATGTCATTTTCATCAGCGGTTTTAAACTTGGCGTCAAAAACCGGAATGTTAACGGACATGACATTCTTTTCGCTAATTTGGAGGCTCATCTCCTGCATAGGAAGCATTAAGGCGGTGTTCAGGGCTTCATCGCTCATGACAGAGCGAGCAATGCTCATATGCGCATTGGCTTTTTCAATGCCCCTTTCCACTTCCCGCCGTACTTCCTTGTTTTCCCGGACCAGCTCAATGAACTCACGCATGAGCTCATCCCGCTTGTCCTTCAGAAGTTTGTGTCCACGAGTAGCAGTTTTCAGTTTTCCCTTCAGGCTGTTCAATTCCATCCGGGTAGGATTTACATTGAGAATTGCCACTTCATTCACCTGCTTTACTGCTTGTCATAGTATTCGTCCAGAAGTTTGTCGGAAATACGTTTCAGTTCCGTACGCGGCAGCATTCTAAGGAGTTCCCAGCCAATATCCAGTGTTTCTTCAATGGAACGGTCGGTTTCAAATCCTTGTGCAATATACTTCTTTTCAAATTCGTCAGCAAACTTGGCATACAGAAGGTCAATATCCGTTAAAGCTGCCTCGCCAAGAATGGTCATGAGTTCCTTTGCGTCCTTACCTCTGGAGTAAGCGGCAAACAGCTGGTTCATGGTGTTCTTGTGGTCTTCACGGGTTTTGCCTTCGCCAATTCCCTTGTCCTTCAGACGGGACAGAGACGGCAATACGTTGATTGGCGGTTCAATGCCTTTCCGGTGAAGGTCACGATCCAGAATGATCTGGCCTTCGGTAATGTATCCGGTAAGGTCAGGGATTGGATGGGTAATGTCGTCTTCCGGCATGGTCAGGATTGGGATCATGGTAATGGAACCATCTTTGCCCAGCTGACGGCCGGCACGTTCGTACATGGTTGCAAGGTCTGTGTACAGGTAGCCTGGGTAACCACGACGTCCCGGTACTTCCTTCTGCGCGGCAGATACTTCACGAAGTGCGTCGGCGTAGTTGGTAATATCCGTCAGGATAACCAGTACGTGCATGCCCTTTTCAAAGGCAAGGTATTCTGCAGCAGTCAGCGCCATTTTCGGGGTGGCAATACGTTCTACTGCCGGGTCATTTGCCAGATTGGTGAACAGAACGGTTCTGTCCAGTGCGCCGGATTCCCGGAAGGATTCAACAAAGTAGTTCTGCTCTTCAAAGGTAATACCTAAAGCGGCAAATACTACAGCAAACTGTTCGTCTGTGCCGCGAACCTTAGCCTGACGTGCAATCTGTGCAGCCAGTTCTGCGTGTGGCAGACCGGAGCAGGAGAAGATTGGCAGCTTCTGTCCACGAACCAGAGTGTTCAGACCATCAATGGCGGAAACGCCGGTCTGAATGAACTCTGCCGGGAAGGCACGGGCTGCCGGGTTCATTGGGTTACCGTTGACATCCAGACGCTTTTCCGGAATAATTTCCGGACCGTCGTCAATGGGACGGCCCAGACCGTCAAATACACGGCCCAGCATATCTTCGGAAACGCCCAGTTCCATGGTTCTGCCGGTAAAGCGAACCTTGGAATTGGAAAGGTTGATACCGGTGGAGCTTTCAAACAGCTGTACAACTGCGTTGCTGCCGTCTACTTCCAGTACCTTACAACGGCGCTTTTCGCCGTTTGCCAGCTCAATTTCCCCGAGTTCATTGTAGGTAACGTTTTCTACGTCCCGTACAACCATAAGAGGACCGGCAACTTCTTGTATTGTTCTATACTCTTTTGGCATTAATAGTCCTCTCCTTTCGCAAGAATTTCAGCCAGCTCCTTGTTCAGGCGGTCCAGAATCTTCTTGTAATTTTCTTCAATGTCAGCCTCTTCCACATACTTGAAACGACCAATGGCTTCACGAACCGGCAGGTTAACAATGTCATTGATGGAAGCGCCCTTATTCAGTGCATCCAGGGAATGATCATAGAACTGCAGAACCAGGTTCATCATGTCATGCATCTTGGTGGAAGAAGTGTAGGTATCTACCGGGTCAAATGCGTCCTGATGCAGGAAGTCTTCACGGATGGAGCGGGCTGCTTCCATCTTCAGACGGTCCGGATCAGACAGCGCGTCCATGCCGACCATCTGTACAATTTCATTCAGTCCGGCTTCTTCGGACAGGATGGTCATCAGGCGGCCGCGCAGTGCGGTCCAGTCATCGGCAACATTGGTGTTAAACCATTTACCGAGTCTGTCTGCATACAAGGAATAAGACGTCAACCAGTTAATTGCCGGGAAGTGACGTTCGTGTGCCAGAGCGGCATCCAGTCCCCAGTAAGCCTTAACAATACGAAGGGTGGCCTGGGATACCGGTTCGGAAATGTCACCACCTGGAGGCGATACGGCGCCGATAACAGACAGGGCACCAACTCGCTCATCAGAACCAAGGGTGGAAACCATGCCGGCACGTTCATAGAACTGTGCAATACGGGAACCCAGGTAAGCCGGGTAACCTTCTTCACCGGGCATTTCTTCCAGACGGCCGGACATTTCACGAAGGGCTTCTGCCCAACGGGAAGTGGAGTCTGCCATCAGGGCTACAGAGTAACCCATGTCACGGAAGTATTCGGCAATGGTAATACCGGTGTAAACGGAAGCTTCACGGGCAGCTACCGGCATGTCGGACGTATTGGCAATCAGTACGGTCCGTTCCATCAGGGACTTGCCGGTGTGCGGGTCAACCAGTTCCGGGAATTCATTCAGAACGTCGGTCATTTCGTTTCCGCGTTCGCCGCAGCCGATGTAAACAACAATTTCTGCTTCCGCCCATTTTGCCAGCTGGTGCTGTGTAACGGTCTTACCGGAGCCGAACGGACCCGGGATGGCTGCTACACCGCCCTTGGCAATCGGGAACAGTGCGTCAATAACGCGCTGGCCGGTAATCAGCGGTACATTGGTATTGATTTTGTGTTTGTAAGGACGACCTACACGAACCGGCCACTTCTGCATGAGGGAAACTTCTTCAATTTCCCCGCCTTTGACTTCAATGGTGGCTACGGTTTCTTCAACCGTGTAATCTCCTTCAAAGATGGTTTTCAGTTCCCCGCTTTTGAACGTAGGAGGAACCATGATTTTGTGCAGAACAATATCGGTTTCCTGAACGGTACCTAAGATGTCACCGGCAGAGACCTTGTCTCCGGGCTTCAGTACCGGGGTGAAGTGCCACTTCTTTTCTTTGTTAATAGAGGGAACTTCAACACCGCGTTTCAGGTTATTACCGGTCAATTGACGAATCTGTTCCAGCGGACGCTGGATTCCGTCATAAATGGTGGTAATCAGGCCCGGCCCAAGCTCTACGCTCAAAGGTGCACCGGTAGATTCCACCGTGGCGCCGGTTCCCAGGCCGGAAGTTTCTTCGTAGACCTGGATGGACGCCCTGTCTTCGTGCATTTCAATTATTTCACCAATCAGCCGTTCGTCACCGACACGTACTACGTCGTACATGTTGGCATCCCGCATATTGTCTGCAACAACAAGCGGTCCGGCAACCTTGGTAATTGTTCCTTTGGCCATTTAGTTAATCACGCCTTTCTTACGGCTATCTTAAATTTCAATACGCTTCTGCGCTTATGCATCGGAAAGAATGTCCGATCCAACCGCCTGTTCCACTGACTTGGAAACATTTTTCATACCCAGTCCGGTATTTCCGTTGACACCGGGGATTGGGATGATGGCAGGAAGAGGGAGTTCCCGGTAACGGGCCAGTTCGCTTTCCATCTGTGCTGCCAGTTTTTCGGTAATGAAGATGACTCCGTAACCGTCTTCTGTCATGCGATGTACTTGTTTTCCTGCTTCCACAGGGTCTTCACAAGGATAGATTTCCAGTCCAATGGATGCAAAACCGTAGATGGAGTCTTTATCTCCGATGACTGCAACTCTATACATAAAGCGTTCTCACCCTCTCTCTGATTAAGTCACCATCAAGATGGTTCTTTTTGGCGGAAAGAATGATTCTTACCGTTTTCAGTTCCGCGTCCCGTGCCAGATAGTAAGCCACAATCGGGTCTGTCCCGAGTGCGGTAAACTTGGCAGAGGTTACACATTCCAGCAGAATATCGTCGCACCATTTTTCAAAGGAAGAGGTGCTTTCTTCATATTGCAGTGCGCCCATGGCGTAAGGGGTCTTTTCCAGATAAGCAAGCACGGCCTGCTCCCCTTCCTGCGCAGCTGCAATCAGTTTCTTCCGCTTCAGTCCGTCACAGTCAGCAATGGACTGCTCCAGGAACTCTTCGGATTTACCGGTATGGGAACAACGGAGTGCAATCTTCATGTCGGCGGCAGCCACTTTCCGTTCTGCCAGATCAGCCAGCACCTTAGATCCGGATTCTTTTCCCAGCTTCCGCATATGGGTCAGGGCGGCCTTGTCAATGATGGCATCGGCCACCTGACCGTTGCCGGTTGTGGTCAGAACGTCATAGGCGTCTTCCGCCGCTTTTTGCATAAACTCCGGCAGTGCGGCAAAATTCTTTTCCGCTACTGCTTTTCGAATGTCCTCTTCCGGGTAAACCGTGGAATGGGTATAGTGATCATCACTGTCATTTCCCGAAACTTTTCCTTTTAACGCAGCCTTCAGATTCTGTACGTCATTGGGAATCAGAAGCATATCCAATACATGGATGTCATCTTCCAGAATTTCTTCTAAAAGATTCCAGGTCTTGGCAAAATAGGCTTCCAGGTAAGCTGCATAATCTGTGGATTGATCCAGCTCTCCCCAACCAAGTTCACTGAGTTTCCGAAGGGCATCTTCATAGGTGTCTGCTTCAATCAGCGTTTCTATGTCTTTTTCCGTTAAAAGGGTTTTCTCATTTGCCCGGACACGCGCTACGGCATAAGCATAATTCAGATCGTTTTTCTTGCGACCCATTGTCTTACCTCCTTTAGCTGTGTTTAGGCAAATATTATCTGATAAAGTTCGTCTTTGATGTCGTCGTGGGATTCTTCCACAAGCGCTTCAAAGGTACAGTTGATTTCAATTTCGCCGTAAGCGAGGATGAAACCATCGGCAATGTCTCTTGGCTCTGCAGCCACCTGAATGCTGCCTTTTCCGGCTTCATTGACTTTCTGTGAGAAGTCAGCCGGCAGGCGGTCCAGATCTGCTTTGCCTAAGTACATGATTGCATCCGCATCCTGTGCATAGTGTTTTACCAGTTTGTAAAGTGTTTCAAAATATGCTGCATCCGGCAGGTGTTTCAGTTTTTCTATGGCAGCGTCTATGGCTTTGTCCAGAATGTGGACTTTGGTTGCCAACAGCTGCTTTTTGATTTCCTGTTCCGAACCGGAATTTGCCATGCCAATCATCAGTGCCGCTTCTTTGTTGGCTTTGTCAACAACAGCTGCGGTTTCTGCCTGATCTTTGGTGGCCGCTGCCACCCGGATTTTGTCTGCCTCTTCCTTTGCTTCCAAAAGAATGGCGCTACACTTTTCCTGGGAGTCCTGTGCAATGCGGTCTAAGATTTTATTCAATCCTGTCATAGACCATTCTCCTTACTTTCAGAAAGTTTTCCTTACAGAACCTTACCGATGAGAAGGATGGAGATCAGGAGGGCAAGAACTGCATAGGTTTCAACCATAGCTGCCAGAATGATGGCCTTACCGTTCTGATCCGGTTTCTTCAGAACAACGGATACGCCGGAAGCGGCAACGCGGCCCTGATGCATAGCGGACAGGTAACCAACAATACCGATTGGAAGGGCGGCGGCAAGGTAGCCGAGGCCGGTCATCAGAGTCATGTCAGCTGCAATGTTGTTCATGATCATGAAGGCAGCAAGGAAGCCGTACAGGCCCTGCGTACCGGGAAGAATCTGAAGAACAAGTACTTTACCGAACAGGGTCGGATCTTCGGAAATGGCGCCGGCCGCGGCGTTACCTACAAGGCCTACTGCTTTGGCGGATCCAAGACCGGAAAGGATGGCTGCAAAAGCAGCACCAACAATTGTTAATAATACACCGATAGTCATGATTGAGTTTCCTCCTTGAATTTGAATGTTTTAGATCTTGCAGACAGCGGATTGTAAAGCGTGCCGCCGCCTTCATAAAATTTACTGAAGAATTCAACGTACTGCAGACGGTTGGTATGTACGTAAGCACCAATCAGGTTGATGCCGAAGTTGATGGCATGGCCAACCAGTGCAACCAGAACAAACAGGACCGGGTTGCCAAGCATTCCGGCGAGCTGGTTTACTACGTTTGCAATAACACCCGTGCAAAGACCCAGGGCCAGCAGTCTGGCGTAAGACAGGATGTCTCCAAGGTAACCGGATGCTGCATTGTA
The DNA here is from genome assembly GCA_963620745.1 of Muribaculaceae bacterium. Lineage (GTDB taxonomy): Bacteria > Bacillota > Clostridia > Oscillospirales > Acutalibacteraceae > RUG420. The sequence goes on from CAVFBE010000050.1 coordinate 25,626, forward strand.
CAGACCGTACAGGCCGCCGCCGATGGCGCCAAGCACCTTACCAAACGGTTTTCTGTCCTTGATGGCAATCAGTCCCGGACCCAGTACAACCAGCGCCGCTCCGGCGGCCAGGCAAATGTACAACGGGGTGGAAAGATTCTGAATGAGATCTTCTACCCATCTGGTGGATGGAATTTCTGCCAGGGCACCGTTGCCGATCTGGCTGTTAATCAGCGGAATAACACCGACCAAAATTAACAGCTGTGGTACGTTGTTAACCAGGGCTTCAAAAACACTGTTAAACTTGATTTCTTTAATCATGTTTACAATGACGCCCCAGCCTAAGTGCAAAATGCCAACGAAGAAGCACAGCAGTAAGAACCGCGTAGTGTTGTCTATTGGAGAGAACCAATACAGATGGTTAGCGGCAATAAAGTCCAGCTTGTCTCCGTCTTTGAGACCGTTGGCAATGTAATGCGGTAAATCTCCGAACCAGCCGTTCATTAAAGCACCCCAGACAGCGGTACCAATACCGCAGCCGAGTCCGTAGTTTACGGTGCGTGCCTTTTGCGGCTCCAATCGGAATTTGAACTTAACAATTAAACAGGCAATGACCATTAAGAGGCCGTATCCTGCATCGCCAAGCATAAGACCGAACAAAGAGTAATAAAACACGGTCATGGCCAAATTCGGGTCCAGATCATTCTGACTGGGAACGGCATACATATTGGTTATGTTTTCCAGGGTTGACCCCAGTTTGCCGTTTTCCAACGCAACCGGAACATCTTCCGTTTCCGTATCTGCCTCTTCCAAAGAATAGGCAATGTCAAATTTCCGATCCAGCTTTTCCAGCGTCTTTTCCGCATATTTTGCCGGTATGTAGCCGCACAAAATAAAGACGCGGTCATTCATCAGAAGCTTGTTTAACGCCCTGTACTTGTCCTCTCGGAGAACCAGGTAGTCAACCAGGAATCTGATGTCTGCTCTTGCAGTTCTACAGGCGGCCAGTTGTTCCTGCGCTGCGGCTGCTTTGGCATTGGCATCCTCTACCTCCTTCTGCAGTTCTTCCATTCGCTCCGCCGGAGTTTCTTTGGAAGGATCTGACAGGGCTATAAAGCCGAGATTTCTGAGGGCCTGTTCCAGAGCTTTTTCGTTTTGTCTATGGCAAAGAGCAACAAGACAGGTCATGTTTTTGCCGGAGGAAACAATTTCTATTTCACAATCCAGCTCCGGATACTGCTGTGCAATCCGGGCAAGAATTTCTTCCCGCGTAATGGGGAGTGAAAAACTGCCGATAAAGCAAGCTGTAGTAGCGGTTCCCTTAAAGGTTTCCGCAATATCCAGATTCAACCATGGCTTCAGCAGATCCATTTTGGTCTGGGCCTGGAGTGCTTCTACCTTGCTGTCCTGTACTTCTTTTGAAAGCGCTATGATGTCCTGACACTTGGCTATGGTCTCCTTGGTGCCGCTGACCTTCTCATAAAATTCCGTTACGGAAAGATCCGGTCTGGGAGCAAAGGAAGCAAGCAAACCGCCACCCTCTTTGGTTGGGGCATACTTATCCAGGAGTTCCAGTGCCTGTGTCGCTGTATCCTGCCATTTTTCAAAGGTAAGAACGGAGGATGCAGTGTCCATGGAAGTAAGGCCTTCCACTTCTTCTACACCGGAGACATCTATGTGGCCGTCCCGCTGAATGGTTTCCAGAATTGCTTTCCGGTCCGATTGCATTGCAAGAAGTTCCACGCGCTTCATCTCTAATATTGCCATTTCAAAACCACCTCCTTTATTTCATTTTCATAAATCCCATAACTACAATTACGGAATAATGTGTTTAATAACAGCTTCCACGGATTCCTCCGCTTTAGCAGCGGCCAGCTTGACCAGGTCTTCCTGGCCGGAGGCAGCTTTGGCACGCGCTTTGGCGTAAATTCCATCTGCTTCCTTTTTGGCAACCGCCAGTATTTCCTGTGCTTTGGCAGCAGCTGCTGCCTTTTCCGCTTCTGAGGTTGCCTTGGCTTCCTCTTCCGCTTTCTTTACCAGCTCAGCAGCCGTATTTTTAGCGGCAGACTCTGCATCTGCCGCCGCCTGTTCTGCTTGCAGAACCTGGTTAATCATTTCAGAGGCCATTTGTCTCACCCTTTCTTTTGTCAAATTCTAACTCTTAGATTATACCAACCTCATCTGTTAAAGTCCACCAAACAAAGCCTTTTTCAAGTCTGTTGTTTTGTCAAGTTTTTCACATGTTGTACTAAGATTTCCGACCAAAAACCGGCTTTTTATGAAAAAATGTTGTAGCTACGACATTTTCTTGAATTTGTCCAAAACACTTTCGTACATGAAAGTGAATTTTCATTCACTGGCGTTCTATCCAAAAAAGCCCAAAAACCCTCTGGCTTTTAAGCTAAGTTTTATGCTTTATCCCAAGTTGCCCCAGACTACCACCTATGTTAGAATCTTAACGGATTATGGGAGCGCACGTATTTTGTGCTTTTTCCCTGATTTTACAATTTAACAGACTACAGGTTGGGGGTAACAACATGACAGCAGGAATTCCTGAAAACTCAGGCTATACTAACATTCCGCACGGTAAACTCGGCATTATTGCCATGAAGGGTACCGAGGAATTCGTAGCTGAAATTGACCAATACATTTCCAAATGGAGAGAAGAAAACATTGCTTCCCTGAATTTGGAAGGCTACAAGAAAGATTCTTTCGTTGTAAAGTATGATGCACCGCGTTTTTCCACCGGCGAAGCCAAAGGCACCATTGAACAATCCGTTCGTGGCTATGACCTGTTCATTGTAATGGATGCATTTAACCATTCCGTTCGTTACAAGATGTATGGTGAAATGGTTCCCATGTCTCCGGATGATCATTTCTGCGATTTAAAACGTATCATTGGCGCAGTTAACGGCAAAGCCGCAAGAATTACGGTTGTAATGCCAATGCTGTATGAAGGCCGTCAGCACAGAAGAAGCGGTCGTGAATCCCTGGACTGTGCACAGGCTCTGCAGGAACTGGTAGCCCTTGGCGTAGACTCCATTATTACCTTTGACGCCCATGACCCACGGGTGGCCAACGCCATTCCGCTTGACGGCATGGAAAACGTATCCCCCATTTATCAGAATCTGAAGGCCCTGGTAAAAGCATTCCCGGACATTCAGCTGGATAAAGAACACCTGATGATTATCTCCCCGGACGAAGGCGGTATGAACCGTGCCATCCGATATGCCACCTCTTTGGAAGTGGAACTGGGCATGTTCTACAAGCGTCGTGACTATACTCGCGTAGTAGACGGCCGTAACCCCATCCTGGCCCATGAATTCCTGGGTACCAACATTGAAGGAAAAGACGTTATTGTAGTAGATGACATGATTTCCTCCGGTGACTCCATGCTGGACGTTGCCAAGAAGCTGAAAGAACTGGGTGCCAACCGCATCTTCGTCTTTGCCTCCTTTGGTCTGTTCTGTAATGGTCTGGATCAGTTTGATGAATACTATAAGAACGGTATCATCAATAAGATTTTCTGCACCAACCTGGTTTATACCCAGCCGGCGCTTCTGGACAGAGACTGGTTCTGGAGTGTAGACATGAGTAAGTTTGCTGCCTTCATTATTGACGCCATCAACCATGACATTTCCATTGGTGCCCTGCTTGATCCGGCTACCCGTATCAACAAGCTGCTGGCAAAGCACGAAGCAGAACTTGCTGAAAAAGAAAATCAGCAGTTGGAAATGGATGTATAAACAGTCCAACTAAGTAAAGCAAAATTACAATAAAGAAGAAACGCCCGTTGCAGGATGACTGCAACGGGCGTTTTTGTGAGTGCTATTCTGCCAGCATGGCCTCCAGGTCCTGTTCCGACAGGACAGGGACGCCGAGGCTTTGGGCCTTGGTCAGCTTGGAGCCGGCGTTTTCCCCGGCAAGAAGATAATCTGTCTTCTTGCTGACAGAGCCGGCGCACTTGCCGCCATGCTGTTCAATCAGAGCCTGCGCTTCTGTACGCTTGTATTTAGACAGCGTCCCGGTAATGACGAACGTCTTACCGGCAAAGCGAGTGTCCACTGGCGCAGCTTTTAAAGAGGTCATGTTGACTCCGGCAAGGCGGAGCCGGAGAATCAGATCCTGGGTCTCCGGCCGGTGGAAAAAGTCCGCCAGGGACTTGGCGCTGATTTCTCCAAAGCCGTCTACCGCCATAATGTCTGCTTCTGTAGCTTGTTCTAAAGCTTCCATGGAGCCAAAGTGTTCTGCTAATACCTTAGCCGCCTTGTCCCCGACATGGCGGATGCCCAGTGCGCTGAGCAGTTGGGACAAATCATTTTCTTTGGATTTGGCAATAGCCTGAATTAAATTGTCGGCGGACTTTTTCCCCATGCGGTCCAAAGCCGCAATGTCTTCCGCCTGTAAGGAATAAATGTCAGCCGGATTCTGGACCAGCTTCCGTTCTACTAACAGCTCTAAGATAGCGTCTCCAAGGCCGTCAATATCCATGCCGGTTTTGGAGCAGAAATGAATCAGAATCCGTAAAAGCTGCGCCGGGCACTCCGGATTGGTACAGCGC
>CAVFBE010000051.1:0-9878 GCA_963620745.1 Muribaculaceae bacterium
GCTGGAATCAGGATGACTACTGGAACGAAGACCAGTCTTTCTCTGTTGGCTCCTCCGGCTGGGACGTCAAAGTCATTATCATTTCCGCTTTGGTAGTCGGTATTATGGGCACCGTAGTGGTAGTGCTGATTCTGAAACGCCAGCTGATTTCGGTCAGACCGGCAAGGGATGCCAGCCGTTACGTTGTGGATAATAGTCTTCATTTGCGGAGTAGCCATGACATCTTCCTGTACTCCCACGTCACCCAGACCCGCCGGCCACAACAGACGGACAACTCCGGCCCCGGCGGCGATGGTGGAATCCATACTTCTTCCTCCGGCTCCCACCACGGTGGCGGTGGATTTTAAAATCAAGAGGAAAGAAAAGACTATGGTATTTTTTAGGTGACTGTATTACAATACTGCATTGAAAAAACCTAATAGAAAGAACGTGAAGAAATGAACGTACCTTATACACCTTGCAAAATCATGCTGGTAACCGGGTATTTGGGCGCGGGCAAGACCACGCTGCTGAACCAGATCCTGACGGATCCGGGAAAGCATAAGGTTGCCGTTATTGTCAATGACATCGGCGAAGTCAACATTGACGCCCGCCTGATTGCCAAGAACGGCGGCTCTGTATCCGAACAGACCGGTGACCTGGTTCCGCTGACCAACGGCTGCATTTGCTGCACCCTGTCGGAAGACCTTGCCAAGCAGCTTTCCGACCTGGCCTGCAGTAAAAAGTATGACTACATTGTCATTGAAGCTTCCGGTATCTGTGAACCTATCCCCATTGCACAGACCATTACCATGATGGCAGAATCCACCAAGCAGAGAAAGCTGCCACCAATTGTAGAACTGGACAACGTAGTCTGCGTTGTTGACGCCGCCCGCATTAAGGACGAATTCGGCTGCGGTCAGGACCTGCTGACCAAGGCAGAAGAAATGCATGCTTCCGATGATGACGAAGACGAAGAGGATGAAGAAATTGCCTCCCTGCTGGTTCAGCAACTGGAATTTGTTAACACTGTTATCCTGAACAAGACTGACCTTGTTACTGAAGATGAAAAGGGTCTGGTCCGCGCCATGATTAAAGCGTTTGCTCCAAAGGCTGAAATTGTAGAAACCAGCTACGGTAAAGTACCGTATGAACAGGTCTTTGACACCGGACGCTTTGACTATGAAAGCGCTATCATGTCTGCCGGCTGGATTGAAGCCATTGAACATCCGGAAGAACATGAAGAAGGCGAACTGTATGAATACGGTATTGAAACCTTCGTCTTTGAACGCCGGGAACCGTTCTTCATGCAGCAGTTGCAGAATGTTTTTGAACAGTGGCCAACCAACATTATCCGTACAAAAGGATATATCTGGTTCAATGAAAATCCGGACGCCGCTTTTATTCTGGAACAGGCCGGACGCCAGGTAACCATCCAGCCGGATGGCATGTGGCTGGCATCCGCTCCGGAAAAGGAACGCAAGAAAGCCTTCAAGGAATATCCGGATCTGGAAAAAGACTGGGACGCCTACTACGGAGACCGTGTTAACCGCCTGGTTATCATTGGCCAGGACATTGACAAGGAAGCTGTTACCAGAGCCCTGAACGCCGCTATTGACGAAGACTTCAAACTGTAAAAAGCCAAAGAAGTAGCTAAAAGGCAAAAAGCTGACGAATCCACCGCACAGGTTGGGCTCGCCAGCTTTTTTTATAGCTTAAACTTAAAATAGCCTCTACAGCTCCAAACCTAAAAAACAGTTAAAAGTTTGCGTAAAAGGGGCAGAGCTGAATCGCCAAAAAGAAGGGAAAAAGAGGCACAAATTTTGTTTAATTGCATGATATTAATTGCTAGCTATTGAATTTGCTTTTTCAACTTCCTATAATACTGGCAAAGTTACAGGAGAGGAGGATTTTATGCGGTGTGAAAGCCACATTTGTAAAGAAATTAAGTTCATCTCCATTCAGATTGGAAGGAAAGTAGACGCCTGCATGAAAGCAGACGGCATTACGTCTTCCCAGGGCATGCTACTGAAAACGTTGCAGCTTCACGGGGCATCATCCCTGAAGGATCTGGAAAAATGGCTCCGGCTGTCCCAGCCAACCGTGGTGGGATTGGTGCATCGCTGTGAAGCGAAGGGCTTTGTCAGAATGTTCGGAAGCGCAGAAGACCGCCGTGTCAAAATGGTGGAGCTGACGGAACGCGGACAGACCCATTGCCGCGAAGCAGATGAAAAATTTAATCAGGTGGAGCAGGAGTTAACTTCTGTGTTGTCTTCGGAAGAAAAGGAAGACCTGCTGCAACTGCTACAAAAAATCAGTGGCCAGTTCAAGGAATATCAGGAAGGCTACTGCCCAAAATCTATGATGGAAGAGGAGGAGACACATGCTTAAAAAACTGCTTGCGCACGTAAAGCAATTTAAAAAACAAAGTATTCTGGCTCCCATTTTAACGGCTCTGGAAGTGCTGATGGAAATTTTGATTCCCTACGTTACCGCCATTATTATTGATGACGGTATCCAGGCAGGGAATTTATCCGTTGTTTATAAGTACGGCGGGCTGATGCTGGGAATGGCGTTCTTGGGATTGCTGTTTGGCGCATTGGCCGGAAAGACCGCTTCTGTGGCTGCCACCGGACTCGGGAAAAACCTGCGGGAGGCCATGTACGCCAATATTCAGACCTTCAGCTTTTCCAATATTGACCGGTTCAGCACGGCAGGGTTGGTAACTCGCATGACAACAGACGTTACCAATATCCAGAATGCGTACCAGATGACTATGCGGCTTGCCATTCGTGCGCCGCTGAACTTCATTTTCAGCATTATTATGTGCTTCTTTATTAATGCACATATTTCTACCATCTTTGTGGTGTCTTTGCTGTTCATTGCCATTATTGCCATCCTGATTATGCGGAAGGTAACGGGCATGTTCCAGCGGGTATTCCATCGGTATGATGACTTGAACGCTTCCGTTCAGGAAAACGTTTCTGCCATTCGTGTGGTAAAAGCCTTCGTTCGTGAAAAGTTTGAAAAACGGAAATTCGGCAAGGCCTCGGACAACATCTACAAGCTGTTCCTGCAGGTAGAAATGATTATGTCCGGCATGATGCCACTGATGATGGTTGCCATTTACGGTGTCCTGATTGTTATCATGTGGAAGTCCGCACACTTTATTGTTGGCGGTACCATGGCGGTTGGCGAACTGACCTCGCTGCTGTCTTACCTGATCAGCGGACTGATGTCCCTGATTATGCTGGTCATGGTCTTCATGATGCTGGTGATGTCTGTAGCTTCCGGCCGGCGTATCTGCCAGGTGCTGGATGAAACGCCGGACATTGTGGATCCGGAAAATCCGATTCGCGAAGTGCCGGACGGCTCCATTGACTTTAACCAGGTGCAGTTCTCTTATCCCCACAGCCAGGTTTATGCCGACAAGGAGGACTCGGTTCCGCCGAACGTTGGTATGACGGACGAAGAAAAAGAGTACTACAAGACCCTGGATAAAGACGCTAAGAAAGTCTATCAAAAGGAATTCAAAGAGCGGAAGAAGAAAGAATTTGAAGCCTACAAAGAAGCTAAGAAGGCAGCTAAGAACGGCGGCCTTTCCGAAGAAAAGGACGAACCGGTACCGGTGCTGTATGACATTGACCTGCACATCCATTCCGGCGAAACCATCGGCCTGATTGGCTCCACCGGTTGCGGAAAATCTTCCTTTGTCAGCCTGATTTCCCGTCTGTATGACGTAACAGAGGGCTCCGTTTTTGTTGGTGGACACAACGTCAAAGAGTATGGCCTGGAAGAGCTGCGCGATGCAGTTTCCGTTGTTCTGCAAAAGAACGTTCTGTTCAGCGGCACTATTCTGGACAACCTGCGTTGGGGTAACCCGGACGCCACGGAAGAAGAGTGCCGTGCGGCCTGTCAACTGGCTTGCGCGGATGACTTTATCCAGTCCTTCCCGGACGGATATAACACCTACATTGAACAGGGTGGCACCAACGTTTCCGGTGGCCAGAAGCAGCGTCTTTGCATTGCCAGAGCTTTGCTGAAGAATCCGAAGATTCTGATTCTGGATGACTCCACGTCAGCGGTAGATACGGCCACCGACGCTTCCATCCGGCGTTCCTTCCGGGAATCCCTGCCGGATGTTACCAAGATTATTGTTTCCCAGCGAATTTCCTCCATTCAGGATGCAGACCGCATCATTGTTATGGATAAGGGCCGGATTAACGGCTTTGCCAGTCACGAGGAATTGCTGAAGACAAACACCTTTTATCAAGAGCTCTTTGAAACCCAGCAGAAGGGTTCCGGAGACTTTGATGAGGCTAACTAAAGAAGGAGGATGATACTATGCCAGGTCCAGGACCAGGAAACCGTACACCGGCTCCTAAGGTAAAGAACCCCATGAAGCTGTTCGGACGGATTTTAAAATATGTTTACGGGCATTACAAACTCCAACTGGTTGGCGTTTTAGTTGGAATTGTCGTTTCTGCTGTTTCCATGGTTATGCTGATGATGGGAATGCAGAGCTTGGTAGACGACTATATTATGCCTTTAATGCAGGAGGCTGTTCCGGATTACGGACCGCTTGCCGGCTTAATGAAAATGGCCGCACTGGTTGCACTAGGCGGCGTGGTTGGCAGCTTCCTGTATTCCTTTATTAACGCATTTATTACGCAGGGTACACTGCGGAAATTAAGGGTAGACCTGTTCAGCAAAATGGAATCCCTGCCCATTAAATACTTTGACCAGCACACGCACGGAGACATCATGTCCGTGTACACCAATGACGTAGACACATTGCGTCAGCTGATTTCCCAGAGCTTGCCCAACCTGATTTCTGACTTGTTTACACTGATTGTCACCTTCATCAGTATGATGGTGCTGTCCGTACCGCTGACGCTGGTTTCCGTTGTCATGATTGCCATCATGCTTCTGATTTCCTTTAAGCTGTCCAGCCTGTCCGGAAGCTACTTCTCCAAGCAGCAGAAGAAACTGGGCGATGTAAATGGTTACGTAGAAGAAATGATGACCGGACAAAAAGTGGTCAAGATTTTCAACCACGAAGAAAAGAGCAAGGAAGAATTTGCAGTAAAGAATGACGAACTGTTTGATGCCTCTTCCAAAGCACAGACCATTGCCAGTATTATGATGCCGATTAACGGCAACTTAAGTAATATTTCCTATGTTTTGTGTGCTGTGATTGGTTGTATTCTGGCCCTGAGCGGGAACTATGCACTGACTGTCGGCACCTTAATTTCTTTCCTGACACTGAACAAGAGCTTCTCAGCTCCTATCAGTCAGCTGTCTTCCCAGATGAACTCCATTATGATGGGCCTGGCCGGCGCAGAGCGTATTTTTGATCTTCTGGACCAGGAGCCGGAACAGGATGATGGATACGTAGAACTGGTCAATGCTGCGGACGATGGCCACGGTGGACTGGTGGAATGTGAAGAACGCACCGGCACCTGGGCCTGGAAGCATCCGCACCAGGACGGCACCGTTACGCTGGACCCGATGAAGGGCAACGTTGTCTTTGACGACGTAGACTTCGGGTACACGGAAGATAAGATTGTATTGCACCACATCAGTATGTTTGCCGAACCGGGACAGAAGATTGCCTTTGTCGGGTCCACCGGTGCCGGTAAGACAACCATTACCAACCTGATTAACCGCTTTTATGATATTCAGGACGGTAAAATCCGCTATGATAATATCAACATCAATAAGATCAAAAAGGCAGATCTGCGCCGGTCCCTTGGTATGGTACTGCAGGATACCCACCTGTTTACGGATACCATTATGGAGAATATCCGGTATGGCAGACTGGATGCCACTGATGAAGAATGTATTGCGGCTGCCACGCTGGCCAATGCGGACGAATTCATCCGTGCGCTGCCGGATGGCTATCAGACCAAGCTGACCAATGACGGGTCCAACCTGTCACAGGGGCAGCGCCAGCTGATTGCCATTGCCCGCGCAGCGGTAGCAGATCCGCCGGTTCTGATTCTGGACGAAGCCACTTCGTCCATTGACAGCAGAACCGAAAAGCTGGTACAGCAGGGCATGGATGCCCTTATGTACGGCCGTACCACCTTCGTTATTGCGCACCGCCTCAGCACAGTTCAGAACTCTGACTGCATCATGGTTCTGGAAAACGGCAGCATTATTGAGCGGGGCAGCCATGATGACCTGATTGCCGCAAAGGGCCGTTACTATCAGCTGTACACCGGCAACAAGCCGGGTAGCCCTGATGAAGAAGCCGACGCTGCGGAAGCAGAAACTGCTGCAACTTCTGCGGATACTACTTCCGGAAAGAAGTTACTGCATGCCATCAGCCAGACGGCAGATAAGGCAAAGGATTGGCTTGCACAGCGGAAAAAGAGCACAAGTGAAGGCTAAGTAAAAAAAGACACGCAACCAGTTGGCTGCGTGTCTTTTGGCTTCTTAGAAAGTTATGTTGTGGTTTTTGCTGCTTCTTCTGCAGCTGCGGCGGCTTCTATTTCGGCGCGCTCTTTGCACATCTGCGCCCAGGAGGGCAGGGTGTTCAGACGTGCGGTTAAATCTTCCAGTACGGTTGGAATGTCAATGTTCTGCGGACACAGATGGGTGCAGGAGCGGCAGCCAATGCAGGCGGCCGGCTGCTTGTCTTCCGGCAGGGAATCAATGGACATTCTAAGCGTAAAGTTTTTGTTGAAGCAGATGTCATTGTAGGCGGTCATGAAACGGGGAATATCCAGTTGCAACGGACATTCGGAGGTGCAGTAACGGCAACCGGTACAAGGAACCGTGTTCTGGAATTTTTGGCTGAATTTTTCCAGTAAGGCGTGCTCTTCTGCGTTCAGGGGTTTTTCTTCTGAAAAGATTTTTAAATTATCTTTGACCTGTTCCTCTGTGCTCATGCCGGAAAGGATGACTTTGACGTTTTCCTTTTCCATGAGCCAGCGGAAGGCCCACGCTGCCGGACTTTCCTCCGGCCGCAATGCTTTCAGTCTAGCTTCTTCTTCCGGCTCATAAGATGCTAATCTGCCACCGCGCAGGCCTTCCATTACTACAATGGGTAGGCCGCGTTCGGTCAGAATGCGGTATTTCTCTTCTGCATTCTGTAAGGTCCAGTCTACATAATTCAACTGCATTTGGCAGAAATCAAAGGTGCCGTCCGGAAAGTGGTCTAGGAATTTTAACAGAGTGGAATTCTGTGCATGGGTGGAAAAGCCAAGGTGCTTAATTCTGCCTAATCTTTTCTGCTCCAGAAAGTAGTCTACAATGTGCCATTTGTCACTGACATAGGTAGGGTAGCTTTCTTCGTAAACATTGTGCAGCAGATAGTAGTCAAAATACTCTACCTGACATTTCTTTATTTGCTTTTCAAAAATGTCTTCCGGATGGTATTCTTCGGCAATCTGATGTCCCGGATATTTGTCAACAAGGAAAAAGCTGTCTCTGGGATACTCTTTTAATACGTTGCCAAGAATAGTTTCCGATTGGCCATTCATATACGGCCAGGCGGTGTCAAAGTAATTGACACCGGCGGCTTTGGCGTCCCGAATCATGCGTTCTGTTTGGGCAACGTCAATGTCCCCGTTTTCCAAAAGCGGGTAACGCATGCAACCGAAGCCGAGGCGGCTGACCTGATTCCCTAAAAAATCATTGGTTAACATACACATGCTCCATTTCATTGTTACTTCAAATTCATTTACAAAAGTTCTTCAAATCATCCAGTGTTAAGGCAAAGGGTGCGGTTTGCAGCTTTGCCTTGTTTTCTGCCAAATGGGCCAGGTCCATTTCCATCAGCTCCTGGGAAACGGTAATGGGTCCGCAAGTGGTATGAATAAAGTCACGTAAGGTGTCCAAAGTAAATCCACTGGCTTCCAGCAGGTCATCCACGTCTTTGGAAATGGACGGACATTTGGCAGCCTGTGCAAGGTAACCGGGCAGGAACCAGCCGCAGGCCTGGCCATGCGGAATACCGGCATGGAAGGTAATTTCATAACTGATGGCATGCGGAATAGAGGTGCCGGTTTGCGCAATGGCAAGGCCTGCATACATGCTGGCCATCAGCAGATTCTGATAGTCGTCCAGGTCCGGCTGCGCGGCTCCGGTCAAGAAATCCTTGGCTTTGATCCAGTAGGAAAGGCCTTGCTTTACCAGCATTTTGTTGTAGTCCGTGGACTTGCTGTTCAGGTAGGATTCATACATGTGAGCCAGCGCATCCACTGCCGTGTGGACTAACAGGGTGTGGCTTGCAAACAGCAGATACTGCGGATCCAGCAGTGCCAAAGTGGGATAAATTTTAAATGGAATGCTGGCTTTGGTTGCCTTGTCATAGCGAGTCAGTACCGACACTCCGGTGACTTCGGATCCGGTGCCGCAGGTGGTGGGAATGGCAACAACCGGCAGGGCGGTGTCGTTCCCGCCTTCGTAAAGGTATTCAATTCCGTGGCCCGGATGCCGCATCATCAGGGCAATGGCTTTGGCAGCATCCAGAGGGGAACCACCGCCGATGCCGATGACAAAATCAGCACCTTCGGCCAGACCGAAGTCACGGCCCTTCATGACCGTTTCCCGACTGGGATTTTCTTCTACTTCATCAAAAATGACGTACGGAATTTTCTGGCTCCGTAACGCGTTAATAACATCATCAATGGCACCGGTGGCCACGGCTGCGTGGCGGCCGGTGACAATCAGAGCCTTTTTGCCAAGGGCCATTTTCTTTGCATTATGGCCAATGACAAACCAGCCTTCCTGTACTTCGGTCGGGAAACGCAAAGGAAGGGACTCCATTAAGTTGGCAGCCTGCTGCCGATAATAGTATTCCGCTTGTGCCATGGAATCTTCGGGGCCGGAAGCCAGGTCTGCTGTGGCATAAACCGCTTCCAGGCCGGTGTCGGCGTCTTCGTCCAAAGCAGCGCTTTGGTCAATGCCGACTAAGGCCAGGCAAGGCACCTTCTGTTTCTTGCAGGCCCGGACAATACCGGAAATGACTTTGCCGTGCAAAGACTGGCTGTCCAGCCTGCCTTCGCCGGTGATGCAGAAGGTGGCACCGCGGAGGGTATCCTGGAAATTGACCAGATCCAGTACGGTTTCAATACCGCTTTTCATGGTACCGTTTAAGAAACCGTATAACGCTGCTCCAAGGCCACCGGCAGCACCGGCGCCCGGAACAGAGGCAAGGTCCTTGCCCAGATAAGAGCTGCAGAAGGCGGCGTAGTGTTCCATGCCGGCTTCCAGCTGCGCCAGGGTGGCGGCATCCGCGCCCTTTTGCGGGCCAAAGGTATAAGTAGCTCCGTGTTCCCCCAACAGCGGATTGGTAACATCACACATGATGGTGAAACGGGTGTCCATAATGGCTTTTCTTAAGTTAAATTCGGACGGAATATCCGTGTGTCCGTTGACGTACAGATTGGCAGTGTCTACGTAGACGACGCGCGCCACGGAACCAAGCTCACGGCCAAAGCCGTGCAGGTTGTTGCCGCGCTCGTCCTGGAACTGCCAGCCCAGGGCCCGCAAGGCGCCCATGCCGCCATCGTTGGTGGCGGAGCCACCCAACGCAACGCTGATGTCCCGGCAGCCCTGTAACAGCGCATCCGCAATCAGTTCACCAAATCCGAAGGAGGTGGTGTCCAGCGGATTGCGCTCGGCTTCCGGAACCATGGGCAGTCCACTGGCAGCCGCCATCTCTATGATGGCTTTGCCGCTGGGCAGCAGGCCGTATTCGGCCGTAACGGATTCCATCCGTGGACCGTGTACGGCTACGCTCCGCAGCTGTCCGCCGGCCGCTTTCACTACTGCCGCCACGGTGCCCTCGCCGCCGTCGGCTACGGGCACCCCGACGCATTCCCAGCCCGGCAGCTTTTCTGCTGCGGTTTCCGTCAGAATGGAGATGATTTCTTCCTGGCTCAGGG
>CAVFBE010000052.1:0-17196 GCA_963620745.1 Muribaculaceae bacterium
GTTGCTTTGTGCCATACATGTCATGCCTATGGCTTCATTTTTCCGGTTTACGTAAAACTCCAGGGACACTTTCTGGGTTTCGGTTTTTTCTAAAACAGACTGTGCCAGACTGCGCAGAGTTTCTACCAATTCAGCATACTCTGCTTCTGACAACTGCTCGGTTTTGCTTTGCGTTTTGTTAATGGCGGTTCTAAGTTTGCTGTCTTCCTTTAAGGTGTTGCAGGTTACGTTAATCCACTGTTCCAAGGTAGCTGCGTCTATCAGGATATGACAGCGGGTTCCCGTTACGGTTTTGTCCCCCACCTGCAGCTCCATGTTTTTGGAAACGCCATAGGAAATATCCTTGTTTACCGATTTATATCCGGTCTTTACCGCTTTCAAAAAGTGGCGCTTTACGGTGGAATCTGCCTTCGAGTAGATTTTGTTTAACTGGTCCTTCTTATTACTTTGGCCTGCCTCTTTGACCTGCATCCAGCCGGTTTCCAGGTTGGCAATGTTCAGATAGGCGGACGTGCCCAGGTCTTTCCGCTGCACGGAAAGAACGGACCCGTCCGGATCTGTCCAATCCACGGACCACTGGGAATTCCCGTTTTTGCGGTTGTATTCCAAATTCAACCGGGTGGATGCCAGATAAGAGGCAAAGCCTGCGCCGGCGCGCTCTCCGCCCAGCTCATTCTGGCCATAGGTTGTCAGGTTGGCGGTTACCCCGCCCGTGGCCTGGTAGGAACCGTCTTTCCCAAGGAACTCCTGCAGATCTTCTGTTTCCTCCAGCAGTTCTGAAAGGGCCTTAGCGGTAACATATTCCGTATACGCTTTATCCGTAGTCAACAGAAGGAACAGGCCACGCGGGCAGACCGCCAACACCAAGGCCAGCACCAGGAGCAGGGCTACCGCCGCGCCGCCGGCGCCAAGGCGCCGCTTTGCTTTCCCAGAGAACCGCGCTGTCAGGCCGGTTTTTACATAAGCCATTTTGTTCCCTCCTGTTCCTTTGGCAAGTTTTCTTTGCCTTATTATAACATCTTCCGGAGTATCCTCAAAATAGCAAACAAAAAGCTCCCTTCCGAAGCGGATCCGAATGGATCTGTTCGGAAGGGAGTACAGCGGCGCCGGTAAAATCTCTTAAGAGACCCGATTGCAACGGACCGTTACTCTGGTCTTTCCGCCAGGAGTGCAGGTAAAGAGCGTAAGTCCCCAGTCTCCGCTCTTCATTTCCTCCACCTGTTCCGGTTGCAACGTTTCTAAGCTTGCTACTTCATACGTATAAACGTTCCCTTCAACATCCGTGAAGTAGATTTTGGCTCCGCTTGTTAAATTTTTCAAACCGCTGAAGTGACTCCGGTAATTATGGGCTGCAATTACCATATTGTCCGCATAGACTGTTCCGGCATACCGGCAGGGCGCAATCTTTAATTTGGCGTAGCTCCAGTCCTCCATAACCGGAAGCTTTAGCCCCAGAGCCGGAATTTCCAAAATTCCAATATATTTGTTGCTGCCACCGCTCCGGTCTTTCAGGGTAATGGTCGGCATGGTGCGGTCGGGGTCATCCGTCGGCATACCGGTCTCTTCTGCGGCGTTTTCTGTAATCTGCTCCTGCAGCTCCGAAGCAACTTCTTCTGACTGCTTCCCTGCACGATTAGATTCCCAGATAAAATATCCGCCCAGGCAAAGGGCCACCCCTACAAGGACAACCCCCACCCAGATTAAAATCATTCCTTTTTTAGGCTTCTTCATCATTTTTCCTATAACGCAATGTTCCGGCAATCAGGAAGACCATCCCACTTCCGGCAAGTCCGGAAACCAGAGTCCAGTTCTGCCCTGTTCTTGGCAAAACATTCTTGACCGTCTTTTTCAGGTTGGTGGTCTTCTTCTCCGTTGGTGTTACAACTTCCTTCTTGGTGTAGCAAATCCTAAAGACTAAATATCCCTTTTCATTTATGTACTTTTTTACTTCTACCGTATATCCCTCAGGCACTTCTGGCTTAATAGATATATCTTTCTTAAAGCCTTCCTCATCCAGTTCAGCTATCCAATTTTCGTATTCCCCAATGGTAAGCTTTTTATAAAATTTCTCTTTTTTATAAACGTCTACTTTCAGTTCTTCTGGGAAATCATCATCGTCATATACAGGTCTAAATCCGCAATAGAACCGCATGGCACGGAAAAAGCCTTCATAAACGTCTTTTTTAACCTCTACCTGTTGGGACCAATTTGCGGTTCCGAATCCGCTGGAGACCAGGGTAGCAACCGGTGCATACACCTGATTGTCTTCGGTAACCACTTCATCGCCCATGATTAGATAGGCGCCTGCAGAAAGACCGGTAAAGGTCACGTTTCCGTTTTTATCCGTGTATTCCTTCTGATCCGGACTAATGCCGGAAACGTAATTTTCCAGGGTGGAGGGTGCCGACTCGCTGGTCAGATCTATCGATGATTCACTAGACTTTGACAATTCAGTAGCAAATTCCCCTACCAAAGTGTAGGTGCCGTCCTCGTTGTAATCTGCCACATGGTACAGAGAAAACGTGGTGGGATAGTCAAAGGACACGGTAATGCTTCCCTTGGCGTCCGCTGCCATGGCAAAAACAGACGGGCAAAGAACAGCAAAGACCAGCATAGCGGTGCAAAGTACACGGCCCAGTTTACGTTTCAATTTCACTGTTGTTCCCCTTCTTTCTGTGCTTCTTCCGCCGCTTCTGCTTCCCGGTTTTTTGGCGGTCCGGTTGCTGCGGCAGAACCAAAGAGGCAAAATCCTCTTCCTCAATTCCATGCATGGTATGGCTGATGGCCTCATGGAATACTTTGTTCTGTTTCTTCTTCTTTTGCGTGTTAACAATGACATAAATCAGCAGGCCCAGCAGCAACGGTGCTGCTACCAGTGGAGCCATCATCTCCGGCTCCATCTGGATGCCGTCGGCCGGAACCGAAGAGCCGTCTAACACGTTACTAATCCGGTGACCTCTTACCAGCAACCGGTGGGTATTAATTCCATACGGTGTGCAGGTAACTAAGGTAACATAATCTTTGCTGTCTTCAATGCCAAGGTTGGTTAAGTCTTCCGGTTCCACAATCAGAATCTGATCCACTTCATAGGTCAGGGTTTCATTCAGTACATGAATGACAAAGGTATCCCCTTCGGTCAGCTTATCCAGTTTGGTAAACAGCTTGGCGGACGGTAACCCGCGATGTCCGGAAATAACCGCGTGGGTGCTTTCTCCACCCACGGGTAAGGAAGACCACTCTAAGTGACCTACCCCATGTTCCAGAACTTCGTCCGAGGTCCCGTGATAAATCGGCAAAGAAACATTCAGCTTCTCAATTTCCACGTATCCCATAACCCCCATGCCTGCTAAATTCAACAGGCTACGGTATTCTTCTTGCTGCTCCGTTGTTAAATTTGCCATCCCTTTTTGGGCCGCTAACGTGGCATTATACGAACGGGCAGCTTCCAGCTCTTTGGTGTAATCCTCTTCACTCATTTTTCCTAACGCTTCTTCATAGGCGGAAATAACGCGGGAAGAGTGAAAGGAATTCACGTAGTTACTGACACTGGGATACAGTATCAAGCAGAGTCCTACAAGAAAGACAACGGTCAAAAGGACCACTGTCCAATTCTTTTTCCACCAGCTCATAGGGCTCTCCTTGCTACCGTATCGGCTCCGGCCCTGCAGGGGGTTGGGCCGGAGCCTCCGGTCATGAATTCTTCGTCAGATCTGCAAAAAGATCTGTATCATAACAGTTTTAATCTTAGTGTTCCTTAGAAACTCTGTACTTGGTTACCAGCAGGACACCGGCTCCAATTACCAGGATTCCGCCAAGAACGTACAGGAGTACGGTTCCGGTACCGCCGGTTGTCGGCAGTTTAGCGCCTTGCTTATTTTCTACGTTAGCAGTCAATGTGCCGGTAGAAACTTCGCCGGTGAACAGATCTCCACCGGACAGAGAGGTCAGAATGGTAGTGCGTTCTTCTGCTTCCCAAGTAGATTTGTGCTGTGCGGTAACGGTAAATTCGGTATTTTCAATGGCATTGTATCCGCTTGGAGGAGTGGTTTCCTTCAGAACGTAAGTACCGTCATCAATACCAACAGCCGTAAATACGGTTCCTTCTGCATTCTTGGTCAGTTCAATCTTCTTTTCAGAACCGTCTGCCATCTTCTTATAAAGTTCAAATTCTGCGCCCGGCAGAGCGTTGTCTGCGGTGTCTACCTTATTAATTACTACGTTGTAGGTGAAAACAATAACCTTGTCGTGTTCGGTTTCGTTAGTATCCTTCGGATATTTTCCGTCCTCCGGAGAAGTGGTATCCTGCGGATTGGCGGAGTATTCCAGCCAGGCTTCGTTTACTTCACCATAGCTTCCGTTATGAGCGGATTCATTCAGCTTTGCGGTGTAATAAACATTTACGGTATCATTTGCTTTTACATACGGTTTCAGGTCCTTAATAATAACGTTCATCTTATTTCCGTCAGTTGTTACTGTATAGGCATCTTCCGGAAGAACTTTATCATTTACATAAACGTTTTCAATTTCTTCAAAGGTCAGGCCCTTTTCCATTACGTCATGGAAGGCATAGTAATAATGAGAATAGTTTTTAATATTCTCCGGAACGGTTCCCTGCAGCCGCATCGGAACGGAGTCGCCGATGTCATAGTCTGCAGAATCCTGCCAACCGGATTCATCGTATTTCACCATTTCGCCGCTCAGGGTTTTCTCGCTATCATTTACGTCATAAATCTTCTTGTTGAATTTCGGTGCCGTGTTGGACTTCGGGGAAAGAACAACGTCTGCGCCTACTACTTCAACAATAATGTCAGAGTAAGAATCGCCTTTGGCAAGCGTGGTAACGTCCTTGGCAATATAGTAGCCGGACGGAACGGAGGCGGATGCATCCTTGCTTACCGTGGCAACCGGAGTGCTGCTGTAATCTACATATGCAGCGGCTTCTTTTGCCGCCTTTCCAAGCATTGCTTCTGCAGCTGCTTCAGCGGATTCAGCCGCGCCTGTGTTAGCGTTCTTGCCCCACTTAACGTTCGTCAGTTTGTTGTTACTTACATCGCCGGTAAAAATCTGATACAGTTCAAACGTGTGTGTACTGTCTGTACTTACGGTTGCCGTACTTGCTGCAAAACCCGGAATGCAGAGCATTGCTAATAAAGCCATGGAAAGCATTGCGGTAATAATTCGTTTTGTGAAGGTTTTCATAGTCATTTCCTTTCTGTGTATTATCTCAAACCTCTTATTTCTACTAACTTCTTCCCTGGCGGGGGACGGAAACAGGTAGTTCTTTATACGAACCCCTCCTTCCGTTTACGAAGCTTTCGCAACATAAGAAGTGCGGATCCACCCATCAGCAGCAATCCTGCTGCCAGGTAACCAAAGAGTCCGCTTCCGCCGGTGTGCGGCAAAACATATTCTTTGGCAGTTTCCGTATTGGTAATGGTTACTTTTGTATACCCTAAGGTATCCGTGTACTGCTGCGTTGCTGCATAAGTAGCTTCGTAGCCATTTACCCCGGTTTCCTGTACGTAGTAGTACAGGGTCTGTCCATTTTCCGTCAGTGGCAGCTGGTCAATCAGCAGAATCCACTGTTTGGCATCGCCGCTTACGGTGAAGTCTCCTTCTACCTTTGTGGCCTGCGATGCAATGTCTCCGTTCACATCCAGATTGCTCTGCGTGGATTTATAAAGAGAAACTGCAATGGACCCATTTTTATCTGCGGAAACATCCGTGCCGCTCCGGTCAATCCAGACCTTCTGAATCAGAACCTGTGCACTTGGTGCCTTCTGATTGGCGATGTAGAGATTTCCGCCCGAAAGTAATTCCTGTCCACTAAAGTCGTCCGGTTTTACTTTCGTTCCTCCGTTGTTAATGTAGAAGTACGTCTTTGGATTATCCGGCAGACTGTATCCACTTGGAGCCGCCGTTTCTTCTAAGTAATAAGCGGTGTCATTGCTGATGTCCGGCAGGGAAATCTTGCCGCCGTCAGCGGTGGTATACGATCCTTCCTTCACATAAGAGGAGCCATTGTATTTGTAAAGATCAAACTTGGCACCATCCAGCTTTACATTGGCATTGGTTTCGTCAATCTTGTAGATGGTGGCTCCGGTTGCGGTTACGGTTGCGGAGCTCTTTTGTGCGTAAATCTGACCTTTCCACTCCGTTGTTTCCTGATCCGGTGTGGTCTTTCCGATTGCTACTGCATTGGTAATTTCAGCCGAATTGGAACCATACTGGGTTGCTACTAACTTGTAGGTGTACTCCAGAATTACGTTTCCACCATAGTCAATGGTAAAGTCCATGTACTTCTTTACTTCACCATGTTCCTTGGTCCCGTTCGTTACTTCTTCCGAGGTGGTGTAGGAATACAGATAAGAGCTTAACGGTGTCTTTCCGTCTTCCTTGTAAACCTTTACAGAGCTGGGAACCAGTTCAAAGTCTTTCCATAACCACCAGGTATCAAACTTAAGCGTATCCCGAACGTAGTATTTTGTATCGCCGTCCGAAACATAATTGCTTGGGTTGACCAACACACGGTAGGTTACATATTCATCTACCTGGGTTCCGGATTTCTGTAAGCTTGCCTTGTCAAAGGAGCTTCCTCCGACAGAGGTAACATTTACCAGATAACCAAGAACCAGATCCGGTGTGGCCTTCTTGGCCAGGCTAACCTTGTTTTCGTAATCCGTTGCTTCTGTTGGAATGCTGTCTTCATCCAAAGAAACTACGGTAATTAGGTTCTTGTTCTGACCGCGAATCTGTGCTACCAGACTTTTCGGAATGGTGATGGTTACTTTCCCGTCTTTCTTTTCGGTTTCTACCTCATAATCCGTTCCGTTGTAGTTGATGGTGGTCTTGCCTTTGTCCAGATCCAAGTCGGTGTCTAAGAAGGTCAGCTGCGTAAGATCCGTTCCATCCGGGATTTCGTCGGTAATAATGACGTCTTCGTCTACATCGCTTGGGATGTTAATGGAATTCTTCCAGGTCAGCTTGTTTCCGTTCTTTTCCAGATCTTCTTTGGAGACTTCGTCCGGGTTGTTGTTATTCTCATCCGAAATTGGATTCTGATAACTATAATTTGCGCCAACACCAATGCCTTCATATCCGGTCAACGCAACCTTACTGGTATAGGTTGCCGAAGACGTTGTCGGCTGTTCCGTTACGGTTGTCTGGTAACTAACCGGCAATGTTTCGCCTTCCGACAGCGCTTTGTTCATTCTTACCAGCAGTTTCTTAAACTTGCCGGTCTGTCCTACGCTGCTGAGCGGAACACTGTTGCCGCTGTCATCTACCGCATAGACGGTTCCGTCACTTCCCAGTGTATTGGAAAGCGCTGTTAAATTAGCTTTGGTAAAGACATGGTTTGTACCGTCCAGATCAATGGAAAATTCATATCCGGCTGCGGTAATGCTGTTTCCGTTGTCATCTACACCGCCGCCGTTCAGGGTTGCATTCCAATTTACGGTCCGGCTGCCATCACTGTTCAACGAGCTTTGCTTGTAAGCATTTTCTACCGGGTTAAAGCCCTGATAGGTTGCCGTTGGTGTTGCCTGATAGGTCAGGCCGTTATTAACCAGTGTTACGGCATTTTCATACGTTGCTTTTGCCAGTGTCAGGCTAACCGGCATGTCATAGGAAATCTGATAATAATGCCCGTTTGCACTGGAGTTAAACAAGATGCCGGATACATATCCACTTGCATTTGTTTGTACTGTGTAATCTCCGGAAGATTCATCTATCGTGTTCCAGTCTCTCTTTACCCGAAGAGAAGACTTCAAAACCTTTCCAAGATAACTGTCACTTAAAGTTGCTCCGGCAATATCTAACTTGTCCGAGTTAACATCAATGTTCCACGTTACACTGGTGTTTCCTGCCGAACCACTTGCCTTCAGGAACACACCGCCATAGGTATAACGGCTTCCTGCGCTTACATTCTTTTCTCCGGTAACCCCGGTCCACTTTGCAGTTACATTGGTGGAGGCGTAGGTTGCCTGGTTCTGTTCCACTGTTCCGGTAAATTCCGTATTGTACGTAATTACGTAACTTTGTCCGGCAGACAGGGCGTCCAGTGTTAATGGGAATGAAGAAGCGGTATAAGTACTTCCGTCCGGCTTCTGAATGGTAATCTGGCCATTTATTTTCAGCTTATCCAGATTATTGGTAACCGTAATGGCACTGTTATTGGTTCCGGCAGTGGAACGCAATGTCAGGGCTATGGTTCCCTTGTACCCATCTGTGGAAAGAACTTTTTCGCTGGCGGATAAATCGGAAGTTTCTGTCTCGCCCGGCTCTGTTACCGGCTTGGTAAAGACGTAGCTAATGGAGCTGTTAAACTTCACGGTCTTTTCATCTGCGCCGTCACGAACCAGGGAGCCCTGGGACGTAAAGGCAATGTCACCGGTCAGCTGGCTGCCGTTCACATTCTTGGTAACGTAGTCATTGTTGAAGGTAATGGTAATTAAACCACTCTGGGAAATAACATACGTTCCGGCCTGCGTTCCGTTGTCATACACATTTCCGGTTTCCTGCGCTTTAATCTGGAAGGGCAGCTGATAAGAAATTTTGGTCTGGCTTGCCGAAAGCTTGTTGCCCGGTAATACATACCGGATATAGAACTTAATGGCGGTCCAGTCGTCAATTTCGTATTTCCCGGAGCTGTTTGCATTCAATGTCTGATTGTTGACTTCCATGCTTACCTTGGTAATCATGTCCGTAAAATCAATAGCGGCGTCATTGCTTGCCGCGGAGAACAAACTTGCCAGAAGAGGCTGGCCCTCTTCTGCTTCATCAGCGTAGCACCCGCTGTTATGAGTGTGTTCTTCCTGCTGACATACCAGTTCCTGCGTTACGGTGTAACAGTCCGCCGTATGTTGATGATCGGCGTCCTCTACCGTGCAGGACAAGGTGGCAACCTCCTGGTAGCACTCCTCCGTGTGTGTATGCTCTTCCAAACCACAGATTGTTTTGTTTTCCAGTGTGATTGCAGGCAGAATCAGCATATAGGTTGTTGCAAAAACAACGGCCACTGCTGCAACCATAAAGGCCTTCCAGAGCCTGGAACGTCTCTTTACCTGAGTAATCACGTCGGCCTTTTTGACGTGAGGTCTTGTTTTAGCCCGCAAAAAAAGACACACCCCTTTCCTAAAAATTTTTTCAGAACCGACATTCCTTTGGGGAATGCAGTTCCAAGGTATACCGAGCCGCTGCTGTGCAGACCAGCGGCCCTGTACCCTTAAGTAATTTTTCCAAAGTCCGTTAGCGGCCAGACTCTGAAAATGATTTTTCCCACCAGCTGCTCTTCTGAAACACAGCCAATGGTTTTACTTCTGCTGTCAACCGAGGTGGCTCGGTGATCTCCCATGACGAAGATTTTTCCATCCGGTACCTGGTACGGTAGGATGAGGTCGCATTCACCGAAGGCGGTTTCGGTAAGATACGGTTCGTCTATGGGCTTTCCGTTTACGTAAACAACACCGTTTTCATCCATGTCTACCCATTGCCCGGCGGTGGCAATGACCCGTTTTACCAGAATCTTGTTGTTGTAGTAAAACGAAACGATATCTCCTTGCTGATAGGTCTTGGTCTTGACGGAAACTACAATGTTTCCTTCCGTTAAGGTGGGGGTCATTGATGTTCCGTAGATTTGCAAGACCGGCAGTACTAACGTTGCCACCAGAATGGCAATTGCAGCTACCGTAATCAAGGAAAAAATGGTGTTGCGAAATACTCTTCGGTATTTCTTTCTGTATCTTTCCCGATCTCTTTCTTCCCGTAGGGAATCCAGATCCGGAAGGGTTACCGGGGTTGCATTCATTTGACGTCGTCCTTATACTCCGCCAAATACTGTTCATATAAATTCTGTTCTTCTTCGTTTGTCGGGGTTGCTGCCGGTGCGGAATGGAAAAGGGAAAGCAGATCTTTCAAACCCTGATGTGCTTTGTAGAACTCTTCCATCTTGACGGTAACTTCGTCCCAATATTTCTGGGCGTCCCGCTCTGCGTTGTCCAGCTTTTCCCGGCACTTTTCTTTGGTAACCTGCTCCAATGCACTGCAGCGAAGCCGGGTTTCTGCCAACAGCCGGTTGGCTTCTTCCTGAATACCGGAAATCTTTTCTGCAGCCAGCGCTTCCTGTTCGTCATTCAGGCGCTTAATGTTGCTCAGGTACTGGTCGGCAGCTTCCTGTGCAGATTCAAACACCTTGCTGACCTGCAATGCAGCTTCTGCCAGGTTGCCCGGTTCAGACCCTTCGTAAGTGAAGGTTGGCTTTTCTGCCTTTTCCTTCCACTCTTCCACTTGTGCGGTCAGGTCTTCTACCTGTGCCTGCAGGGTTTCTGTCTGCTTCTTTTGCTGTTCCAGGGCGAGTTGGCTTTCTTCCAAATCCTTGCCCTGCGCAACCAAAAGCTCCAGCAGTTCCAGGCGGTTTAATTTTTTAAGTTCTTTGTCGGTCATGGCGGTTTCCTCTAAAAAACAAAATGACAAAATAAAAAGCACCTAATAAAAATTAGGTGCACAAAAGCAAGATATTTGCATAGGTACACCGGGTTCCGGTGTACACAGGGGACAAAAAAGAACACGAAGCGCGGTTGCATTCATGTCTATATGTCCAAACAGAGACACCGGCTGGGGGACAGGTGCTAACGATTGGCAATTATCCGAATAAACAAGGCGTTCTTAGGGAACGTTTGTAGGGAACGGCGCCTTGTATAAGTAATGGTAATTATTTTACAGTCAAATAACAATTCTCATTTTTTACAAAATAAAAATAAGCCATTTGGGCGTTTGTGCCAAAAGTTTGCTTTAAAGCAACAGTTTTGTACACTCTTTGCACAAATTTGTTTGCGGATTTGCAGACAACTGTCCAGGTTGCGTTTTTACCAATGGCTTATTTATCCCCTTTTTGAAAAAAGACAAATTTGCACTGTAAAGCACATCGGCTTTTCGTCAAATTCTGTGGCAAACAAATGTTTGCTTTTTGCCTGCGGAATTGTTATACTGGTTACGAACAAATGTGCGGAGGTGCCCCATGGAGCAAATCAATAAAACCCAGGAAAAAATCTATCAGTATTTGCTGGAACGTGCACAGCAGACCGCTGTCCCGCCAACCGTGCGGGAAATTGGCAGCGCCGTCGGGTTGAAGTCCACTTCGTCTGTGCAGACCAATCTGGATGCACTGGAAAAAGCCGGGTACATTACCCGGGACCCAAAGCTGAAGCGTTCCATCCAATTAAACGTTGGTGTGCCGCAAACGGATTACACCAGTGTGCCGCTGGTTGGAACCGTAACAGCTGGGCAGCCAATTCTGGCAACGGAACAGATTGAAGATTACATTCCCTTTGCCGGCCCGGTTTCTTCAGACAAAACCCTGTTTGCCCTTCGGGTTCGCGGGGAATCCATGATTAACGCCGGCATTTTAGACGGGGACATTATTGTGGCAGAACGTACCCCGGTTGCCTCTAACGGAGAAAAGGTAGTAGCATTAATAGATGACGAAGCCACGGTAAAAACCTTTTACAAAGAAGCCGACTGCTTCCGTTTACAACCGGAAAATGACTACATGGACCCCATTATTTGTGACGAACTCCTGATTCTGGGCAAAGTCATTGCCGTCTTCCGTTATTATTAATTTCTCTGGAAAGAAGGGCCCTTTTATGAAGAAGAAAATTGCAATTGTTACCGGCGGATCCTCCGGCATTGGCCTGGGCATCTGCAAGCGCTTGGCCAAAAAGAACTACAAAGTCTATGAGTTCTCCCGTCATCAGGTCCCACTTCCAAAGGGCGTTACCCATATTACCTGTGACATCTCTGACGCTGCCCAAAGCAAAGCGGCCGTGGCGCAGGTTCTTTCTGCGGAAGGCCGAATTGACCTGTTGGTCAACAACGCCGGCTTTGGTGTTTCCGGCGCCGTTGAATTCACGGAAACCGCAGATGTACGCAAACAATTTGACGTTAACTTTTTCGGCCTGGTTGACCTGACCAAAGAGGTCATTCCGGTCCTCCGCCAGCAGGGCTCCGGGTGTATTGTCAACGTGTCTTCCGTTGCATCCCCCATTGCCATTCCTTTCCAGGCATTCTACAGCGCCAGCAAAGCTGCCATTACAGACTACACCCTGGCCCTGAAGAATGAACTGCGCCCCTTCGGCATTAAAGTTATCTGCATCTGGCCCGGAGACATTGCCACAGGCTTCACGGATGCGCGGGAAAAGAGCCCGCTCGGAGACGACGTTTATCACGGAAAAATCTCCCAATCCGTAGCCTCCATGGAAAAGGATGAACGTAACGGCATGTCCGCAGATGTGGCCGGCAAACAGATTGCCGACATCTGCTGCAAAAAGCATCCCGCTCCGGTTTATACCATCGGTTCCGTGTATAAACTGTTCGTCTTCCTCCAGCGCCTTTTCCCTCAAAGCTTCCTGTACTATATTGTCGGCAAACTTTACTAAAAAGTTTTCAGCCCTGCACAAAATGTGCAGGGCTGTTTTTCGTTTGCTTACATTTTAAAAACAAGATATTCCACTAGCCGTAAAAGCAACATCACCACAAAAGCAATACTGGCACTACCCCATATCTGCTTAGGCGTTAACTGTATGTCTTCGCGGTGCTTTGCCATGGACGTTAGCATTACACCATATCCGCCAAAGAGGATAATCAGGAAAAAGACCGCTGCTGTCCAAACTCTCATAACAGAAGCCAGTGCAAGAATTGCTAAACCAAACGGAACTATCATATAAAGATATCGTTTGCTTTCCGACAATTGCTTCTTCTTTGCCCACAAGCCAAATCCTGCCGCAGCAATTATGGCAAGCAAAAAATACACAATCAAAAAATCTTCCGCATAACAAAATGGTTTCATGTCCTGATCTACAGGTAAAAAGAACGAATAAATATCCAACGTAATTCCTTCCTCTTTGAAAAAAATTCTTCTCTTTGGCGACCCGTAGACAAAGCCCCATTGAACATATGGTAAAAGCCAAAAAACATTGAAGCCTTTTGCCACGCCTAAAAGAGCATTTGCATAACCAAGATCTCCTAAAGCCGTACTTTCTTTATCTATTTGAACTCTTCTTTTAAAATCACGCCACTCCCAAATCCCATATCCAGTAAATCCAAAAAAAGTTAGGATAAGAATTGCAGAAAACACAGGACTATTTTGTTGCGTTTCTAAAGAATCTTCTGGAACAATCCAAAGAGAGTTAATCAAAACCAGAAAAGGCCAACAGGACAGAGCATCAAACGCCATTTCATAAAGAGAAAACCTATAAAACCGCTTTATTTTTTTCTCATCCGGCAATTTCGAAAAAATCATTTTTCTTTTCTCGTAAAACAAGAAGCCAGAAAATACAAAGCTAATTAATAATAAAAGAAGTGATGTCAAAAGCAAAAGAAGCACCTCCACTTTAATAATATCCAAAATTTGATCCGGATATACTAAGTGTCCAAACGACTTTCTTCTTTCGTTTAATCACATAATTTAATATCTGTGCAGACTGCCATAACGGAGGCAAAAACCAAGATACAATATAATTTATCAATGTCTTAATTCCATATGAAACTGCTCCTGTACAGCAAGCCAAAACAAAATCAAATACTGCATTTGACAAAGCAATCAGCATTGTTGCATTTAGCAACTTTGCCAGAACATCCTTTGTTATATATGCAGAAGTATAAGGGACAGCGGAAACAATAGCTGTTGCTAATTTGCTTTTGGTTAATTTTTGTATATTACGAATATCTTTTCCGATTCCTACCACAGCAGAAACAAGACCAATAACTCCCATAGCCAAAGAGCGCCATTTGTTTAATTTTATTGATTTCTTCCATTTCAGTACGCGGCGAACAAATGCCGGCAGTTTTCTTGTTCCCGTCGGATCACTTGCATTTATAGGATCATTTTCACAATAGGCAAAGGGGTTATAACTCAGTTCCGATTCCGTTGTTCCAATGTAATTCACATCATCACTGTTCAAGAATCGGCCAACTTGCGGATCATAATATCTGCTTTGCAAGTAATACAGGGACGTTTCCGTGTCATAGTAGTAACTGCGGTAACGGAACGGATTCAGGGTTCCTAAGGTTTCATTTCCGGTAACAGAAAGCACTTTACCCCACGGATCATAGGTATATTCTGTTTGCATTGCGCCATTGGCATCTGCTATTCCCACAATGTCTCCTTGCATATTTTTTACGTAGTAATACAGATTGTTGGCATAGTCAAAGCCAATCACGTTGCCGTCTCCGTCATAGTAAAAATACAGGCTGTTGGTTCCGTCTGTCTGGTAGATTACATCCGTGCCATTCAAATAATACTTTGTTGTAATACTGCCATTTGTTTTACTTGTTCTGATTCCGTCACTGTTATACGTAAATTCAATGTTATCCATGGAAGAAAGCTGTCTGCCCATAGTCCATGAAAGTGTTTTTCCAAGATAAGAGGTTGGGTTTCCTATGGCATCATAACTAATGCTCTGTCCCTGATAACTTACCAACTTATCCTTCCATACTGTGTCGTATGTATATGATGCAGCTTCTGCAGTCTTTTCAGAATACGATTTGGTTCCATCCGAATTGGTGGTTACCGCATATTCTTTTCGGCTTAACAGATTGCCTCTGGTGTCATATGCATACTCCCACTTTGTGGTATTGTTTTCTGCAGAAATCAGTTGGCCTTTAGAGTCATAAGTATAAGCCGTCTGCTCCGTAGAAACCTGCGTTTCTCCCTGGCTTCCCTTGCCCTTTTTGGTCATGGTTTCTGAAGTAATATTACCGTCTGTATTATACCCGTAATTATAGCTTACGTTCAAACCATTTAATGTATTTTCCAAAGTTGTTACCGCTCCGGAAACACCATACCCATAGATGGTGGAAACAGAATTCCCGGTTGTTCCATTGGTTTGTCCGGCAACCTTCAACGTAGAAGTAACAACATTTCCGTTTCTATCCTTCTCAATATTTCTGGTAAAGTTTGTTGTCTCATTCTTAGAGTAAACATCTTGCCTGTCTCCGGAAACCAGCTGATACAGGTCCGTTCCAATGGTAATCCTGGTTCCGTTCACACTACTTGAATCCGTATCCGACTTTTCCAGTGTTTCAACGGTATAAAGAGCCTCCTCTCCTTCTTTTACCGTTGTCTTATTTTCTTCCAAGATACGGACAACCTGGTTTACGACCTCTGTTGCATTGGTAACCGTAATGTCTCCGGCGCTGTTTTTCTCATAAGAGAACTGATATCTGCTGTCTTCCCCTTCTTTAATATCTATTAATTCCTTATCTTCGTTGTAGACATAATTTACAACGTTTCCATTTCCAAAAGAGGCAGAAAGCACATTTTGATTGGTGTCCGCAGAATACGTGTATGTTGCCAGCGTTTGATTTCCAATCCCGGCAGTCAAAATACTGCCCAAGGTGTTATAGGAGAAGGTGTATCCATTGTACGAATGGTTTGTTAAGTTTCCAAACAGGTCGTAAGTATAAGATGCCACACTCTGATTGGCGTCCGTTCTACTCTGCACTTTTCCATTGGCATAGGTGTAGTTAGTCTTTTCACCTTCCGTAGAAACGGTCAACACGTTACCATCCTTGTCATATGTGTAATCCGTTGTTTGAGGACTTTCCCAAAAGCTTTCCTGTGTAGAAATCCGGCTTTCTCTGCCCATACAGTCATATTGCGTTTCAATTGTCAGCTGTTCTGCATCAGATGCAGAATAAACGGTTCGAACGCATTGGGCCCAGTCATTATACGTATAGTCTACTTCACTGCTTCTGGTTGTCGGAACCAGTTCTCCTGTTTCTGTATTTTCAGCATAATCCGTGTACGTAATCTGCTTCGTCCAAATATTACCTATTGCGTCATAGGTATATTCTTCTCCATATTCCTGCAGCCAGATGCCGGTATTGCCAAGAATGGCATAGGTTGCCAGATTACCTGAAGTGGTATAGGAATAACTATATTTTTTAGTTGCCACCGCTTCTGCCTGTGCGTAGGTTGTCTCTCCGGTTATGGAAAGTGCTCCGGCAGGGACCAAAACTTCTTCTATCAATTGGTCTTCGTCATCATACAAGAAGAAGCTATAAGAGCCATCATCATTTTGCTCATACAGTTTTCTTGCTTCTGCGTTTCCAGAGCCCGCATTACCCTCTGTATCCGTGGAAGTTCCTTCGGTGTCTTCCTCATTGCTGGTTTCCGACTCTTTTTCTACAACATAACAAAGGTTTGAAAAAACATCTCCGGTAGTCACTGCTGCATCTATCTGTTCCGGATGATAACTTGCAGCTTCAGAGTAGGAATCCAAGCCCATACTGGCTGCATCAAAGCCGTCTGCATAGTAATAATAGTCCGTAACACCTTTGCTGTTATCCATGGTTACTTTGCCAAGGTTTCCCGGCGTATTTGCACTTTTAGACGCTGCGGTGTCATCGTAGGTATAACGAACAAAGGAATTATCCTTATAGATTATGCGCTTTACTCTGCCATTACTATATTCAATGCTTGTATCGCCGTTGGATGTCATTTTCCCGTCTTCATAAACATACAGGGTCAGGATGCTCTGGGCGTCCGTGAAATTACCAATGGTGCCATCTTTCCAATAATATTCCACCATTTTCATTCTATCCGCATATGTTTCAACCGGTCCCTCTTCGCCATTTAATGCAGTGTAAATCATCCGTACGGGATTTCCATCCGTATTCAGACTGACTTGAATGGTTCCGCCAATTTTGTCGGCAATGGTGATTTTGTTTTCCGTTCTGGTAAACGTAGCCTGGGTATTTCCGTTTTCTACCGCCACCAAAAGTCGGTCTGCATCAAAGTAGCAGGTCAGGTCCTCTTCCTCTAACTTGAAGTGATACGCTTTTTCCAATACCGTTCCGTCTTCTACCTGCAGTTCCTTTCCATCCTTGTTTACGTATCTACCGGCAGCATCTGAAAGATAGTAATGTTTGTTTCCGGTAAAATCGGTATAAATATAGCCGTTTTCCGTTTCTTCCAATGTAGCATTCCAGGTGAAATGCCAGCCATCCACGCTGGAATAAGTTCTTCCAATTGTAAAAGGCAGTAATCCGGAGCCCAGTGCCATATCTGTAAAACTGACAGCATATTCCCCAACTCTGGACTTTTTAAGAAAAGAGGCCTCTTCACTGACGTTCCCGGCAGCATCCTTCACCCGGGCGTAAATAGTTGTATCTGCTGTAACAAGAAGTTCCAGCGGC
>CAVFBE010000053.1:0-20255 GCA_963620745.1 Muribaculaceae bacterium
CCCAAGCTGCCTTCCGCGCCAGGGGCAAAAACCCGTTTCCGCTTTCCCCTTCCTTTCTGAATCCCCTGCTGGTTAAGTCCGTCCGCTGGTCGGAGGCGCTGGCCGTTGCCATGGAATCAAAAGGCTTTGATGGACATGCGGAACGAAGCACCTATGAGCCTATCCGGGTGCAGTGGTTTGACTGGGTGTTCCTAATCCTGTCGGCTGCCGTCTGTGCCTTGATTTTATTCCCTTAAACAAGCACAAAGCGCAAAAAAGGCCCTGCGGAACGGCTCCGCAGGGCCCTTTTTATAAAATCAACTTTTAAAGCAACGTTGCCAGCGCCACCATAGACGGAATGGTAATTAAAGAGAACAGCGTTCCCACGCTGACCATCTGCGCCGCCAGTTGGGAATCCCGGTTAAACAGTGCCGCAAACATAGCGGTGTTGGCTGCCGTAGGAGCGCAGCTGGCAATGACGCAAACCAGAATGACGGTTTGGTCCAGATGCATGGGCCACATCATCAGCAGGGTCAGGCCCGGAATGCAAATCAGTTTCAGCAGCATGGAAAGGTACTGCTTTTTGTTTTCTACCAGGTGATGCAGCTTCAGATTGCCCAGGTAGTACCCAATAATAATCATAGGCAACGGCGTATTCAGATCTGCCATAAAGCTGATGGGTTCCTGGAATACTGCCGGCAAAGAAATCCGGAACAGGAATACAAGCAAGCCTGCAATGGTACCCAGAATACCCGGGTTCAGTACAATCTTCTTCCAGGAGATATTCTTCCTATCCCCGCTCATAACGGCAAGACCGTAGGTCCATACAATCAGGTTGAAGGCTGCAATAAAAACGGCCCCGTAAAAGACCCCGTCTTCCCCCAGCAATGCTTCCTCTATAGGCAAAGACATGAAGCCGCAGTTTCCGAAGACAGCACCGAATCGCAGAACCAATTCTTTGGATTCATCCTTGTCATGGATACACAGATTGGCAAGCACAATGCCCAGGATATACGAAGCAAAGGCAATGCCCATGGTAATCAGCAAATTCCGAATCATGGTGCCGTTCGGTTCCCGCTGAAAAGACTCTACAATAACACACGGGGTAACAAAATAAAGGACCATTTTACTCAGGCCCTTCACCTCCGGCTCTCCAAAGAAACCGGCTTTATTACAAATGGCACCTACCAGCATCAGCAGGAACAGCACCACAACCTGCTGCCCCACCAATTGAAACGTTGCTAACATAAATTCTCCCTTGTTACTTTTCTTTTCCCTTTAAAATAACCCCTGACGTAGGGTCAGGGGTTATTCTGCTGTTATTCAGATTGGAAGCCTTACTCTGCTTCATCCTCCCAGGCAATATCTTCATCTGGTGCAGTTTGTTCGCCCTTGTCGTCTCCTGGCGTATCACCGTCGATTTTCTCAACACCATCATCGTCTTCTGACGAGTCTGTGTTATTGCTCTTGTCCGAATTGTTTTTGTTATTGCTGCTGTTATTTTTATTGTTACTACTGTTGTTTTTATTGTTTGATCCACTATTTTTGTCATTACTCTTGGTATTTGTAGAAGAGCTCTTCTTAGACGTAGATTCTTCTTCCGTAGTGGTAGAAGACTTCTTAGTGGTGGTAGTAGTCCGGTTTACGGCCGTCTTCTGTTCGTCACCCAGCGTGTACTGCTCCGTGTCTTCCTTGGTCTGCTGAATGTTCAGCAGGTTTTGGAAGCCTTCGGCTACGTTACCGCTGTCACTCTTGAAGTAGGAAACAATGAAGAGCGTTACCATGGCAAGCAGTGCTACCAAAAGCACAATCATGACAACCATCATTTTCTTGTTGCCGCTGGTATCTTCATCTGTGTCATCATAGTCCCCGTCTTCCTGATATTCTTCGTCCGGTTCCTGGTTGATATCATTGTTGTAGTTGGTATACGCCTGGCCCTGTGGGTTTTCATAGTAAACTTCATTGGGGTCATCTATATACTGGGTTGGGTCATTGTCTACCGACGGCTCCGTATGCCTGGCAAAGTAACTGGTCTGCTGCGGCGTTCCGCCATAGTAAGATTCATTACTGCCGGCATAAGGATTGTTGTCTATAGGAGCATTTCCCTGTTCCGGCGCATTGCCATAGTCCTGACCGTAGTAATTCTGATTGTCATACGGGTCATTCTGGGTCTGACGGTATGCCGGTTGCTGTACCGGGTCCGTATCATAAATGGTTTCCTGTGCCTGCTGCGGCAGCTTGCTTGGGTCCGTTACAAACAGCCAGTCCCCATTGACCTTTACCCAGCCCGGGCTGACATGCTGCTGATTCTGATCCAGATCCGGAGACGAGGTCGGCGTAACCGGGGTCGGGAAACCATTGTTATTTCTGTTATCCATTTTCATTCCTCTTTCTGTTAACTGCTTTTAGAGGTTCTTCCTATTTCTTTATTTTTGGGTTATGTTTTTCTTGGCGATTCAGCTTACTTTGACGTCCTTTTACTATCAGTTATTTAAGCAGTCTCTCCACCGGCATCGACGTTGCCGCCGCTACTGTCTCCACCTGAGGCATCGCCACCGCTACTGTCTCCACCAGAGGCATTACCGCCACTACTGTCTCCGCCGGCGTTACCGCCACTACTGTCTCCACCAGAGGCATTACCGCCGCTGCTGTCTCCACCGGCATTGCCACCGTTGTTTCCACCAGCGTTGTTTCCGCTGTTATTATTTCCACCTGCATTGTTTCCACTAGAATTACTTCTTCTTGTGGTTGTGCTTCTTCTGGTAGTTGTTGTAGTACTACTGGAGTACCGGGAAGAAACGCTAGTAGAAGAGGTACTGGAGCTGCTGCTTTCCGAAGTGGACTCCGTAACGGAGGAAGACGTAATGGAAGAGCTGCTGGAGCTGGAGGATTCGTCTTCTACCGGAGCCACGGTGTGAATGTTGATTTTGGCAATGACAGCAACCAGAATGCAGATAACCAAAGCAATGGCAATAAACAGACCGGTCCATTTCCAGTTGACCTGCTTGGGAGGCTCTGGTGTATTGTCTTCTTCAAAAGGATCTTCCGGAAAATCTTCATCTATTTGCGGAAGCGGCTGGGTGTCTTCGGTTACTTCTTCCGGCTGTGCGTCCGGATCAAATTCATCCAGGGCAATGGTATATTCTTCAAACTTAATATTGCTTTTTTTCATACTGAGAGGCTCCTTTACTTGTGATACTTTCCGCCGCTTTCAATCTGGAAGCAGCGATAGAGCTGTTCCAAAAGCATTACTCTGGCCAGCTGGTGGGGGAAGGTCATTTTAGACATGGAAAGCTTTGCGTTGGCCTGTTCCTTTACAAAAGGAGCCAGCCCGTAGGAACTGCCAATCAGGAAAGTGATGTTTCCCTTTCCCTGAACGGCTAAGTCTGCCAGTTCCTGACTGAGTTGTTCCGAGGTGCGTTGTGCACCTTCTATACACAAAGCATAAACATAAGATCCTTTTGGAATGACATCCAAAATACGCTTACCTTCCGCCGCCAAAGCCGCCTGAATCTGGGCTTCTGAGGGGCTTCCCGGAAGAGATTCCGGAGTAAGCTCTATTATAGTATGTTTGCAAAACGGGGTCAATCTCTTTAGATACTCCTGACAGGCGTCTGTCAAGTACTTTTCTTTAAGTTTGCCCAAGCAGATAATGGTTATATTTTTCATGCGTGTACCTTCAAGGAAAGTCCTTCATTCCGGGGAGCCACCATCAGCTGTACATCCTGCCCAACCACCGCGTGTAGCTCTTGGACTTTGGCGGCGGAGCTTTGCAGGGCCAGCTCCGGCAGATTGTTTTCCCGGCTTAAATGCCCCAGAACAATCTGCTTAGTGCCCGCTGTCAGCAGACGGCCGACCATATCTGCGGCAGTGTCATTGCTTAGGTGACCGCGGTCTCCTAAGATGCGCCGTTTCAGCGAATACGGGTACGGGCCGTTTTGCAGCATGGCCACGTCATGGTTGGATTCCAGCAGGACCGTGTCTGCTCCTAAAATACAGGCTTCCATTTCCGGGGTAATGACCCCTGTGTCCGTGGCCGTGCACACCCGTGCCCCGCTTTCCAGCGTAACGGAATAACCGAGGCCTTCGGCGCAGTCATGGGACGTGTGGAAGCATTCCACGTGGAGTGCGCCGATGTCGGCGTAATCCTGCATCTGGTAGACCGGGAAGTTACCGTCCAGATGACCTGCCGCATCCAGTGCGTCCAACGTGCCTAAGGAGGCATAAACCGGAATATGGTGCTTTTTGCAAAAGACCCGCAGTCCGGCAATGTGGTCTGAATGTTCGTGGGTAAGAAAGACTGCCTGTATCTGCTCCGGCTGTAAGTCCAGTCCGGCCAGTGCCAAAGCCGTCTGCTTGGCGTTTTTCCCGATGTCTATCAGGATTCCGCCCCGCTCCGTGCCAATGTAACTGGCATTTCCGGAACTGCCGGAATACAGCGTACAAAACTGTTCCATTCTTACTTGCCCTTTCTAATCATAAGAAAAGGGGTGCATTCATGATAACGCACCCCTTCCGTGTTCTTCTTTTGCCGTTATCCCTTTTGCGGTTAACCGGCGTTGGCTACATTGTTCGGGTTATCATCATAGGTTTCCCGGTGGATGTCTCCGCCAATGGCAGAGAACTTTTCTACCACGTCTTCATATCCACGTTCAATGTAGACAATGTTTTCAATTTCCGTTCTTCCGACAGCGGCCAGACCGGCAATAATCATGGCGGCGCCGGCACGAAGGTCATCTGCTTTCACGGCACAGCCCTTCAGGTGGTCTACCCCCTGAATGATGGCCACCTTGCCGTTGACTTCTATATTAGCGCCCATACGGAGCAGCTGATCTGCATATTTAAAGCGGTTATCCCAAACGCCTTCCGAGATAATGCTGGTTCCTTTGGCCAAAGCCAGTACAACAGCAATCTGCGGTTGCATGTCCGTTGGGAATCCCGGATGTGGCATGGTTTTAATGTTGCACTTGTTCAGGTGACGGTCGGAAATGACACGAACGTCATCATCCCCTTCTTCTACCGTAACGCCGATTTCCTGCAGCTTTGCGGTAATGGATTCCAGATGCTTTGGAACAACATTCTTAATTAAGACATTACCACCACAGGCAGCCGTGGCTGCCATATAGGTACCGGCTTCAATCTGATCCGGAATAATGGAGTAGTCACAGCCGTGCATTTCCGAAACGCCACGGATTTTAATAACGTCCGTTCCGGCGCCGCGTACATCTGCGCCCATAGAGTTTAAGAAGTTGGCCAGATCTACAATGTGCGGTTCCTTGGCAGCATTTTCAATGACGGTCAGGCCGCGTGCTTTTACCGCCGCCAGCATAATGTTGATGGTGGCGCCAACAGAAACCACGTCCATGTAAATGGAGTTGCCGGACAGGTGTTCGGCTTCTGCGTGCACAATGGCATTTTCTTCCATGGTAACCGTGGCACCCAGCATTTCAAAGCCTTTCAGATGCTGGTCCATGGGACGAACTCCGCCGAAATTGCATCCGCCCGGCATGGCAACCCGTGCCTTATTGCTGCGGCCCAGCAAGGCACCCAGCAAATAATAAGACGCCCGCAAATGCCGCGTCTGATTGTACGGTGCTGTGTGGGAAACAATGTGCGTGGTATCAATTTCGTAGGTATTTTTATTGACAGCTCGAACGGTGGCGCCCATAGCCTGTAACATTTCAAGCATAACGCGGACATCACTGATATTGGGGATATTTTCTATTCTACAGAGTCCTCTTGCAAGAAGGGTGGCCGGCAGGATGGCCACAACAGAGTTTTTTGCACCGCTGATGGAGACTTCTCCATGAAGCGGATTTCCTCCGTTAACTACATATTTCTCCAAGGTTTACACTCCCTATTAACATTGTATATGAAGAGAAAGGGGCAGAAAGCCCCCTTGTGGTTTTCAATCTTGTACATTATAGCAAAGGGCCACTTCCTTGAAAAGCAAAAAGGAACAAAAAGCACACCCTTTCGGCAAAGTTTAGTTAAAGTGCCAAAAGGGTGCAATTGTTTTTCCTAAAATTGTGTTATTTTGTAATTGGGCCTAATTTAGACACAACATCTGGTGATTCCAGGCGGTCTAACAAAGCCACAAAATCCGCAGGGAATGGTGCTTCCAGGCAGATTTCTTCGCCGGTATACGGGTGAACAAACGTTGCTTTTCCGCAGTGCAGTGCCTGGTGCTGCATTTCCGGAAGAGGCGTGCCATAAAGGTAATCTCCTACCAGCGGCGTGCCCAGGGAAGCAAAGTGCACCCGAATCTGATGGGTGCGTCCCGTTTCCAATTTTACTTCCACCAGCGATTCAGTTTTCCCCGTTGCCAAAGCGGTCCAGTGTGTTACCGCATGGTCCCCGCGCGGGTCCACGGTCCGGATGGTTTTGATGGGGTCCGGCCGGTAGATGGGCGCGTCTATGGTGCCGCTACCCTCATAGCGGCCGGACGGAATGGCATAATAGGTTTTGTCTATCCGGGCCTGCAGCCGCGCGGCGGCATACGCGTTAAGGGCACAGACGACAATACCGGAGGTGCCCTTGTCCAAACGGCCAACCGCCCGGAAGACCGCCTGTTTCCCCTCTTTGGCCAGATGCGCTGCCAGCAGATTGGCCAGGGTGTCCCCCTGATGATTGTGGGACGGGTGAATGGCCAAATCTGCCGGCTTGTTTACGGCAATCAGGTCATCATCTTCATAAAGGATTTCCAGCGCATCCGGGTCAAAGCCTTCGGCGGAAACCATGTTCCGGTCTTCCGGCAGGTTGACCGTCAGCGTGTCTCCTGTATGAAGTAAATCTATGGTCCGTGCATGCTGTCCGTTCAGCAGGATACCATTATCTATGGTTTTTAAGCGGCGAATTAATTTAGTGGAAAGTCCCGCGCTTCCGCGAAGGAAGTGCAGGACTTTTCTGCCGTTATAGTCCTCTGTTACGGAGAAGGACAGGGTTCTCATAGTATCGTTCCTTTACTTGCGCCGCAACAGGCGAACCAGTTTCATTTTCAGGTGTTTGGCTGTCGGCATGAGTTCCTTATAAATCCAGTACCGGAACGGCGAACCGATCAGAATGTATTCCCCAATGTACTGGGTATACTTTGCGCCAAAGCTGAGCTTGAAGGAACAAATGCCTTCAAAGTTTTCCCTTGGAACCAGCTTCGGCAACGTGCCGTCCTCCTGCAGTTCTGTCGGGTTCTGGCAAAGCACGTAACCAAGGTCATGGAAGTTCATGCCTTCATCTATGCTTTCGCAAATTCTAAGGTAATTCAGGTAGTGGCTGGAACGGGTCTGGTTGCGGACAATGTTCTTGGTACCGCCAAAGACACAGGAGGCATAGCCGCCATAACGGATGGTCAGGCCGCCTGCCACAACAATGCGGGCATCTTCCGGGTAATCCGCGGTTTCCGCCATGCGTTCTTCGTAATTTTTGGTGTTGCTTTCCAGCACTTCCAGCTCGTTTTTAATGCCCTTGATTTTCTTTTCCGGTGCCGTTAATAATTTGCGAGCCAGCTCTTCTTTTTCCGTTTCCCGCTCCTGCTCCAGTTTGGTATCCAAAGCCTTATTGTAATAAACCAGGGAAATATCCGTATAGTCCTTCAGGGTTTCTGCCAGAAGAGTAACGTAGTCTAAGTCTCTGCTGACAAAGCTGTTACGGTCTGAGGTGTCCCCCATAACCGACATGAAGTCTTCCAGATACTTAGGATTCTTTTTCAGGTCTTCCCAGGTATGGCGTTCTGCTTCCAGGCCACGTCCGGTGCCAACTCGCACGGAATAACGAACGCCCTTTTCACAGTGCTTCAGGATGTCCTTGGCAGGAATCAGGTTGCCGTCTGTGTCCCGGAGGGGAATCATGGTCTGTACCGGGTGTTTATAGGTATAGGAATCCAGGTCCGTGTTCAGCTTGTAGCCGATGTCTGTCAGCAGGTGATGCACCTGATGGCCCTCTTCCTTGTCCTGGTCATCTACAATCAGTTCCACGTTCGGGTCAATAATGAAGCAGAATGCGTGGTGCTGCTTCATTTGCTGTTTCATGAAGTTGGCAAACTCCAGCTGCAGGGCGCCGTTTTTGTAGTCACAAACCGGGCCGTAGGGTGCATACCAGAGCTTTCCGGCCAGGGGCAGGTTCCGTTCCAGAACCAGGCAGGTCAGAACCAGGTGGTTCTCTTCATAGGCACTGAAGAAATAGGGTTTCCAGGCCGTTTTTACCTGTGGCCATAAAGAACACTGCTGGTATTGTCCGTGATGTTCTTCTACAAAACGGTCAAAGGCGGCGTAATCCGTTTCTGTCTGAAATGAATACATAATTTATTGGTTCTCCTTTTGCTTCAGCGCTTCCAGCAACGTGGCTTGTTCATCAAACGGATACTTGATTCCGTTGCGCTTCATAAACTTTTCATGGCCTTTTCCAAGGCAGAGGAGGAAGTCTCCTTTTTGCAGGATCTGCACGGCGTAGCGCAAGGCCTGGTTGCGATTCGGAATGACCGCATATTTTCCGTGGCCGCCGTTTTGCTCCATATAAGAAGCAATTTCCGCGGCAATTTTATCCGGGCTTTCAAAGCAGGGGTCATCTTCCGTAATAATGGTAAAGTCAGAAATCTGAGCCGCCAAAGTGCCCAGCTCTTCCCGCCGGATTTGTGCACGGTCACCAACAGAGCCGAACAGGGTAATAATCCGTTTCGGGTGGTATGCCCGCATGGTGTCTACAATGCTTTGGAAGCTGAGACCGTTGTGGGCAAAGTCAATAATAATGCCATAGTCCTCTGACATGGAAACCACCTGGGCGCGGCCCGGTACGGAGACCTTGGTTAAGGACTGCTTAAATTCGGCTGGTTCATAGCCCATCAGCTCCGCTACCGCCAGCGAGCCCAGGGCATTCAGCACGGAGAATTCCCCGGGCTGACTGATTTCAAAGGTGCCGGCCGGTTCCCCCTGCCGCAGCAGGTCAAACTGTACTCCTAGGAAGGAGCCGTGCTGCGTTGGTGCCGTGTGGTCGGCACGGAAGTCAGCCCCGTCTCCGTGTCCGTAAAAGAGCTTGGTACCGGGGACCGCTTCCAGCATGTCCGCCGAGGCCGGGTCGTCATAACAGCCGACCGCCTGCGGGCACATGCTGAAGAAGGCCTTTTTCCAGCCATAATACTCCTCAAAGGTTTTGTGCTCTTTGCCGCCGATGTGGTCCGGCGAGATATTGGTAAACATACCGCAGAAGAAGGCAATGCCATCTACCCGATGCCATTGCACGCCAATGCTGGACACTTCCATGGCAACGGCTTTCATACCATGGTCTGCCATTTCCCGCAGAATTTTCTGGGTTTCATAGCTTTCCGGTGTGGTGTTTACGGTAGGCACTTGCGTATCCCCGTAAAAGGCACCGTTGGTGCCAATAACACCGGTAGGGCAGCCCGCGCCGTTCAGCATGGTCTGCAGGATATAGGTTGTGGTGGTTTTTCCTTTGGTACCGGTAATGCCGATGACTTTCAGGTCTCCGGACGGGTGGCCAAAGAATACATCTGACATCATGGCCAGTGCATGACGCGTGTCGTCCACTGTAATGACGGTCAGATCAGCATAGCCGTCCTGGCCTACCGGCAGGTCGGCAACCTGCTCTGACCCCTTCTGCACCACAACCATCCGGCAGCCCTGCTGCACGGCGCTGCGGGCATACCGGTGTCCATCCGTGTCCGCTCCGACCAGGCACACGAAAACCGTCCCGGCTTTTGCCTTCCGGGAGTCATAGACAATATCGTGTACCTCTGCCGTGGGAGCGGCCCCGGCGCAGGTGTATTCCACATTTTTAAAAAGGCTTTCCAGCTTCATTTGATTCCTCTTTCTTTCCGGACCAATCCGGTTCCGAAGATACAGTGAAATTATAGGAGTTCCGCCATAGATAGTCAACAAAAGAGCGGTGGGCTGAATCGCCCGGTTTGTGCCACGTTTCTATTGAATTCAACTAGGCTTAAATGTATAATTGAGCAAATTGTTTATTGAAAGCAAACCGATGAAGGAGCGTGCTTTATGAAAGAGCTTGCAACAAAATATAATCCTTCTGAATTTGAAGATCGGATTTACGACTTCTGGCAGAACGGAAATTATTTTCACGCAAATTTAGATGAGCGGAA
This sequence comes from Muribaculaceae bacterium, assembly GCA_963620745.1. Classification (GTDB taxonomy): domain Bacteria; phylum Bacillota; class Clostridia; order Oscillospirales; family Acutalibacteraceae; genus RUG420. The sequence goes on from CAVFBE010000053.1 coordinate 10,088, forward strand.
AAAGCCGTATACCATTGTTATGCCTCCGCCAAACATTACCGGCCAGTTACACATGGGTCATGCCTTGGACAACACCCTGCAGGATATCCTAATCCGGTATCACCGCATGAAAGGCTTTGACACTCTCTGGGTTCCGGGCACGGACCATGCCTCCATTGCCACCGAAGCAAAAATTGTAGAAGCACTCCGCAAAGAAGGCGTTGATAAATTAGACCTTGGCCGTGACAAATTCCTGGAACGCGCCTGGGAATGGAAAGCCCAGTACGGCGGCCGTATTGTAGAACAGCTGAAGAAGCTGGGTTCTTCCTGTGACTGGGAAAGAGAACGCTTTACCCTGGACGAAGGCTGCTCCAAGGCCGTACGGGAAGTGTTTGTCAACCTGTATGACAAGGGCCTCATTTACCGTGGCGAACGCATCATTAACTGGTGCCCGCACTGCATGACCACCATCTCCGACGCGGAAGTAGAATATGAAGAAAAAGCCGGCTCCTTCTGGCATGTACGCTACCCGCTGACGGACGGTTCCGGATATCTGGAACTGGCCACCACCCGTCCGGAAACCATGCTCGGCGATACAGCCGTTGCCGTTCACCCGGAAGACGAACGTTACAAAGACTTAGTCGGTAAAACCCTGACCCTGCCGCTGGTAGGGCGGGAAATTCCGATTGTTGCCGATGAATATGTAGAACGGGACTTCGGTACCGGCGTTGTTAAAATTACCCCGGCCCATGACCCGAATGACTTTGAGGTTGGCCTGCGTCATAACCTGGAAGTCATTAACACCTTTACGCCGGACGGCCACATGAATGAAAAGTGCGGCAAGTACACCGGCATGACCACTCTGGAAGCACGGGAAGCCATTGTGGCCGACCTGCAGGAAGGCGGCTTCATTGTAGAAATTGAGCCGTTTACCCACAACGTCGGCACCTGCTACCGCTGCGGCACCATTGTAGAGCCGCGGGTTTCCAAGCAGTGGTTTGTTAAGATGAAACCGCTGGCAGAACCGGCCATTGATGTTGTTAAGACCCATAAGGTCAACTTCATTCCGGACCGTTACAGCAAGACCTATTACCACTGGATGGAAAACATCAAGGACTGGTGTATTTCCCGTCAGCTCTGGTGGGGTCACCGGATTCCTGCCTGGTATTGTGATGACTGCGGTGAAATTACCGTTGGCAAGGAAGACCCGACCGTTTGTGCCCACTGCGGCAGCAAGAACATCCACCAGGATGAAGACACCTTAGACACCTGGTTCTCCTCTGCCCTCTGGCCGTTCTCTACCCTGGGTTGGCCGGATAACACACCGGAATTACAGCACTACTTCCCAACCAACACTTTGGTTACCGGTTATGACATTATCTTCTTCTGGGTTGCCAGAATGATTTTCTCCTCCTGCGAACAAATGCAGGATATTCCGTTTGAAAACGTATTCATCCACGGCATTGTCCGGGACGACCAGGGCCGCAAAATGTCCAAGTCCCTTGGCAACGGCATTGACCCGCTGGTAGTGATTGACCAGTACGGTGCAGACGCGTTGCGCTTTACCCTGGTTAACGGTAACTCGCCGGGAAATGACATGCGGTACTCCAATGAAAAGGTAGAAGCTTCCCGTAACTTTGCCAATAAGCTCTGGAACGCTTCCCGTTTCATTCTGATGAATCTGGACGGTTCGGAACAGCCCGCTCACCTGCCGAAGGCAGAAGACCTGGCCACCGAAGACAAGTGGATTTTGTCCAAGTTCAATACCCTGGCAAAGGAAATCAACAGCAACATTGACAGCTTTGAACTGGGCACCGCCATTGCCAAGCTGTATGAATTTGTCTGGGATCAGTTCTGTGACTGGTACATTGAAGTAGCCAAAATCCGTCTGCAAGAAGGCGGTGCCGCGGCTGAAACGGCCAAGACCGTACTTATTTATGTTATTGACGGTATCCTGAAGCTGTTGCATCCGTTTATGCCGTTCATTACTGAAGAAATCTGGCAGGCCCTGCCGCATGATGGGGAAACCATCATGCTGACGGCCTACCCGGAATACAAGGAAGAGCTGGACTACTCCGCAGATGAGGCCGAGTTCAGCCGCATTATGGAAGCCATCCGGGCCATCCGGAACCGCCGCGCGGAAATGAATGTTCCGCCCAAGAAAAAGGCTGCCGTTTATGTAGAAACCGCTTACGAAGATACCTTCCGCGCGGGCATTCCGTATATCCAGCGCCTGGCTTCCGCTTCGGATGTGGTTATCGGCAAAGACCTTCCTACCGAAGGCGCCGTAAACGTAGTTACTCCGGATGCCAAAATCTACATTCCTATGGCCGAACTGGTTGACTTTGCCGCCGAAAAAGAACGGCTGCAAAAGGAAAAGGACAAGACCCAGAAGGATCTGGACTTCTTCTTAAAGAAGCTGTCCAACCCGGGCTTTGTCAACAAGGCACCGGCCGCCGTTGTAGAAAAGGACAAAGCGTCCGCTGAAAAGCTGAAGGAAAAGATTGCCAAGCTGGAAGAAAGCATTTCTAACTTAGGCTGATTCCGCCGCTTTTCGTAAAATCAGGAACTCTTTTAAGCCCCGCAGTTTTGCGGGGTTTTTCCCTTGCCTGCTTTCTTTGGCAACTTCATTGAAACTAATTTCTTTTATGCTATAATGAGCTGATTGAAATGGAGGTATCTTTATGCTTCTGAATAAAAAGGAACGGGTAATTATTGTCGGTTGCGGACGCTTTGGCGGCCGGCTGGCAGCCCGGCTTTCGGACAAAGGCTACCAGGTTGTTATCATTGATAACCGGGAAGAAGCCTTCAACAAACTGCCGGACAGCTTTGGTGGATTCCCCATCAAGGCAGACGGCATTGAACTGGACACCCTGCGTTATGCCGAAATTGATGACGCATCCGTTTTTGTTGCCGCCACCGGAAATGACAACATTAACAGCCTGCTGGCCCAGATTGCCAGCCGTGTGTTCGGCGTACCCAATGTCTATGTCCGTTTTGACGATGTAGACAAAGGCAAACTGATCAGTGGCTTTAATATCCAGGCCATTTATCCGTTCAAGCTTTCCCTGGGGCAGATTGAAACCAGCCTGTTTGGCGAAGCACCGGAGGAGGATGAACTGGAATGAGAATTCTGATTGCCGGCGGCCGTACCCAGGCCGACTTCTTAATTGGACAATTAAAACAAAAGAAGCATAAACTGGTTGTCATTAATGAAGACCCGGTTTATGCCGATCATCTTGCCACTACCCACCAGATTCCTATCATTTGCGGAGACTCCAGTAAGCTTTTCATTCTGGAAGAAGCCGGTATTCAGGACTTTGATGTTGTAGTTGCGCTGACCCACCGGGACGCAGACAACCTGGCCATCTGTCAGTATTGCAAGCGCTGTTTCGGGGTTAAAAAATGCATCTGCATTGTAGCCAACCCGAAGAATGTGGAGCTGTTTAAAGAACTGGGCGTCAACACGGTTATCAGTGTTACCCATATGGTTTCCCAGTATATTGCACAGGCCACTTCTGTAGAAAACTTAATTAAGACCTTCTCTATAGAAGACGAAAAGGTCATTGTAAGCGAAGTCATGATTGAACCCACGTATGCCTGCGTTGGACAAACCTTACGGGACATTGAACTGCCGCATGACACCATTATCGGTTGCATTCTTCGCAAAAATAAGGGCATGACCATTCCCTCCGGTTCCACGGAAATTCGTGTCGGAGATAAGCTGATGGTACTAACCGCACCGGAAAGCCAGAAAAAGGCCATTGCCATCATTACGAGGCAGACCGTATGAAGCAAAACGAATCTGAGATGAAATCGCTTTACCAGGCCATTCTCAGTTGTCTGAGTTATGATCTGGTGTTACTTGGCATTATTATCATGGTGCCGGTAGCCATTCTGCCGTTTTATCCGGAAGAACGTTCCTATGCGCACAGCTTTATTCTTCCCGGCGTCTTATCCATTCTGGTTGGATACATGTTCATGATCCTGACCAAAGGATCTACCTCGCGTACCTTAAAGCGGAACGAAGGGTCCTTTATTGTCCTCCTGATCTGGGTGGTTTCCATTCTGGTCGGCTCCACCCCTTTCCTGTTAACCGGAGGATATACCTTTTCCCAAGCGGTCTTTGAAACCACCAGCGGTTTTACCACCAGTGGTTTCACTATGACCGATGTTACCCAGGCATCCCATTTATTATTACTGTACCGCTCCACCCTGCACCTGTTCGGTGGCATCGGATTGATTCTGATTTTAAGCACCGTTCTTTCCGAAGTATATGGCATGCAGCTGTTTACGGCAGAAGGGCACAATGACGTAGTGGCGCCCAGTTTGCTCCACTCCGCCCGTACCATTCTGACCATTTACATGTCCATGATTTTATCCGGGACCGTCCTTTACATTCTGTTTGGCATGAGTCCCTTTGACGCCATTAACCACTCTATTTCCGCCGTGGCAACGGGTGGATTCTCCACCCAGGCGGACAGCATCGGGCATTACAACAGTGTGCCCATAGACATCATTACCATGATTTTAATGATTATGGGCGCCACCAACTTTATGTCTTCCCTGATGCTGATCCGCGGAAAATTCAAAGAATTTTTCTGCCACGCGGAAACCTTAGTCATGACCTGCCTAATTGTCTTCTTTACGCCGATTCTGACCGTTATTTTTATGGTACATCACATTTCGGAAGACACTTTGCACGCCATAGATGACGCTGCTTTCCAGGTAATTACCAGCGTTACCACAACCGGACTTTCCACCGTGGACAGCTCCTGGCTTACCGTTGGTGCCTCTATGGTACCCGCCCTGGTTTTAATGCTGATTGGCGGCAACACCGGGTCTACCTCCGGTGGTGCCAAATCCTACCGCTTTGCTCTGGCACTCAAAGAAATCTACTGGACGTTCCAGGACCTGATTGACACCAGTCACCTGCATCGCCAGCGGGAAATCCTGCGCTACGGCAACCGGGTTACGGTATCCCCGAAGGAACAGCAGGAAAACAATTCCTTCCTCTTCCTGTATTTCAACATTGCGTTGCTTGGCACGTTCGGCTTAACCGCCTGCGGATATGACTTCCGGGATTCTTTCTACGAATTCATTTCTGCCCTTTCCACCACCGGTGTTTCCATTGGTCTGGTCAGCAGGGATATGCCGGTTCCGGCCATGTGGATTATTACCATTGGTATGCTGATTGCCCGTTTGGAAGTTTACATTATCCCGCTCGGTATGTACCGCTTTGGTGCTGACATGGCAGAGCTGACTCGCCTGGGAAAAGATAAAATCAGAGAAACGTCCACCCGAAAAGAAAAAATCCGGCAAAGACGGGAAAAACTTCAGAAATTGAAGGAGGCAAAAACAGATGCAGGACAATAAAAAAGAACTCCTGAAAAAAATCTTGTATTCCATTGCCGTTATTTTAGTCGTTTATTTATTAAGCACCCTGCTTGGATACACCTTCCTGACTCATGGGGTGCAGGCACCTTACCTACTGTTAATTTACCTGCTTGGTACCGTTGTGGTGGTATTTGAAACCAGTAGCTTTGTGGCAACCATTTTCTCCTCCCTGCTGTTCATTACCTCCCATGCGTTCTTGTTTGTGGAGCCACGGTACTCCTTTGTCATTCATCAGAAAAGTTTTATTCTGACCATGGTTATCTTCCTGATGGTGGCTATTTTCGTCAACATTCTGGTGGTTCGCCTGAAGAGCCAGACCAAGCAGTCCCAACGGGAGGCCCAGATTCACAAAGAGCTGTATCAGTCCATTGAAGGTCTTCTGAAAATTCAGGAGCGGGACCAGATTATTAAATTTGCCAGTCGTGCACTCAGCCAGATTGCCATGACGGACACCCAGTTCTTAGTAGACATTCCAAAGGATGAAAGCAACAAGGCCGTAGACTGGTGCTTCCGCAATTCCTCTCCGTGCGGTCACGGGGAAGCGGAATTTCCGGACAGTGACTACAAATACATTCCTATCCGGATGAACCGGAAAACCATTGGTGTTGTTTCCATTGACTGCACCCTTTCCGAACCGGATCAGGTTACCATGGATGCCATCCACGCGCTGATTAACCAGATGACCCTGGCCCTGCAGCGCTGCCGTTTGGAAGAGCAGGCCAAGAAGGACGCTTCCCAGTACGCACGGGAAAAAATTAAGGGCACTGTTATGAAGAGTCTTTCCCATGACATGTCCCCGCGCGTTACCACTATTCGTGACCTTTCCCAGGAATTGCGGGACGAAACCGACCTTTCCAAGGAAGAAATCAACCAGCGGCTGGATGTCATTGTAAAAGAAGCCAACTACCTGTTTGATACGGTGGATAATATTTTGGATATTACAAACAAATAAAAGCCACATACGAACTTGACTTTTCAAGCCTATATAGCAAAAGGTGGGGGAACCCCGCGTTGTAGTAACGCGGGGTTCCCCTTTTTGTTTTCGTTTGTTTCGACTGTTTAGCCGAGGTACTTGTAGCCGGCATCCTCTACCGCTTTCTTCAGCTTGGCTTCTTTTACGTCACCATCCAGCTGTAAGGTTACAGTACCGGATTCATGGTCTGCTGTAGCGGATACTACATGCTTGACTTCTTCCAGTGCTTTTTTTACAGAAGCTTCACAGTGACAGCACATCATGCCTTCTACTTTAATTGTTTTTTCATTCATGGTATTTGCTCCTTCTTTCTTACGCGTGTTACCGCGTGGTTTATCGTGTTTGGTGTTCCGGATCTGGAACAGATTCAGCCGTAAGGCGTTCATAACAACGCAGAAGCTGGACAGGCTCATGGCGGCAGCGCCAATCATCGGGTTCAGGTCCAGGCCGAGGCTGTGATAACAGCCGGCGGCCAATGGGATGCAGATGACGTTGTAGAAAAAGGCCCAGAACAGGTTCTGCTTGATGTTCCGCAGCGTCTGCCGGCTAAGGCGGACGGCAGCGGAAACATCTGTCAGTTTGCTGTTCATCAGGACTACGTCAGCTGCATCAATAGCAACATCGGTACCCGCTCCGATGGCGATGCCCATATCCGCCATGGTCAGCGCCGGGGCATCATTGATGCCGTCGCCCACCATGGCAACCTTACCGTAGCTCTGCTGCAATTGCCGGATGACTTCGGATTTGCCGTCCGGCAAAACACCGGCAATGACTTCGTCCACCCCGGCGGATGCGGCAATGGCATTTGCCGTCAGTTGGTTGTCTCCGGTCAGCATAACCACATGAATGCCCATGTTCCGCAGTTCCCGGATTCCTTTGTAGGAATCTTCCTTAATGACATCTGCTACGGCAATAATGCCAAGCAGTTCGCCGTCTGCAGCAAAGAACATTGGTGTTTTGCCCTGACCGGCCAAAGCCTCTGCCTTTGCCACCACGTCATCCGGAATCGGATACGTGGTGTTCTGGCGCATCAGCTCCAGATTGCCGCCAATTAAGCGTACGCCATTCAAGGTGCCGCTCAGGCCATTGCCCGGCAGGGCCGTGAATTCCGTCAGGACGTTTCCGTCTGCGCCGGATTCATCTCCAACATCAAAGTGCCAGGCAAGGCCTTCTTCCACAATGGCCTTAGCCAGTGGATGTTCGCTCTGGCGTTCCAACAGATACGCCATCTGCAGCAGTTCACCTTCGGTAGAATCATTCAGTGGAATCAGGTCTGTTACCTTTGGTTTTCCTTCGGTAATGGTACCTGTTTTATCCAGTGCTATGGCGGCAATCTTGCCGGTCTCTTCCAAAGAGACCGCCGTCTTAAACAGGATGCCGTTTCGGGCACCCTTTCCGTTACCCACCATAATGGCAACCGGCGTTGCCAGGCCCAAAGCACACGGGCAGCTGATGACCAGCACCGAAACGGCCCGCGTCATGGCAAAGGCAAAGCTTTGGCCAAGTAACAGCCAGATAACAAAAACAACTAGTGCAATGCCGATGACTGCCGGAACAAATACACCGGACACTTTATCTGCAATTTTTGCTATGGGCGCCTTGGTGGCAGCTGCATCGCTGACCATTTTTATAATCTGGGACAGCGTAGTGTCCTGTCCGACCCGCGTAGCTTTGCAGCGCAGGAATCCGGACTGGTTCATGGTGCCGGCAGACACCGTGTCTCCGTCCTTCTTGTCCACAGGAATGCTTTCCCCGGTCAATGAGGATTCATCCACTGCGCCGGACCCTTCCAGCACAAAGCCATCCACCGGAATCTGTTCCCCGGGCCGTACCACAAAGATATCTCCGGAAACCACCTGATCTACCGGCACCTCCAGTTCCTGTACAGCACCGTCTACGGTCCGCTCCACATTGGCCACCTTCGGCGCCAATGAGAGCAATCCTTTTAATGCATTGGTTGTCTTTCCTTTGGAGTAGGACTCCAACGTTTTTCCTACGGTAATCAGCGCCAGAATCATAGCTGCTGATTCAAAGTAAAAGCTGTTCATATACGGCATGGCCGCTTCCGACCCGCCGTCCACCTGTGCGCGCGTCATGGCAAATAAAGCGTACGTGCTGTACAGGAAGGACGCCGCCGAACCCAGTGCAACCAACGTATCCATATTCGGAGCCCTGTGCCACAGGCTTTTAAACCCGCTGATAAAGAACTTCTTATTAATGATCATTACCACAATGGCCAGCAGCATCTGCGTCAGCCCCATGGCAATATGGTTATCCGTGTAAAAGGACGGCAGCGGCCACCCCCACATATGCGCACCCATAGAGAAGTACATCAGAATCAGCAGAAAGCCAACTGACCACCCAAGCCGCTTCAGCATCTTCGGCGTTTCGGTATCCTGCAAGGACGCCTGGGCGTCTTCAATGAAGTGGGAAGCTGACTCGCCAGAGCCATTAGCCCCAGTGTCAGAGCCCCCAGCACTGGAACCCCCGGCACCTTTCTCAGATGCACCATATCCCGCGTCTTTTACCGCCCGGATGACGTCCTTCGGATTTGCGTCCCCTTCCACGCCCATGGAATTGGTCAACAGGCTAACCGCCACCGATGTAACCCCCGGGACCGCACTGACAGCCTTTTCCACCCGGGCCTGACAGGCCGCGCAACTCATCCCGGTTACATTATATTGCGTCATTTCTGTCACCTTTATTTCATCATTTTCTGCAGCGTGGACAGAAGTTCGTCCACCACTTCGTCATTGCCTTCGCGGATGTCATGCACCACACAGGTCTTCATATGCTTACTCAGCAGCTCCTTGCTGAAAGAGTTCAGCGCCGAATTCACCGCGGAGGCCTGCACCAGGATGTCCGGGCAGTAGGCATTTTCCTCTACCATTTTTTCCAGGCCCCGCACCTGCCCCTCTATTCTTCTCAGGCGATTCAGCAACGCCTTCTGCTCCTCAGCCGTCCTATACTTCCGCTTTCCACTGCCTTCTGCTTCCGCCACTCCGGCAGCACTATCCATGTCTTCCACTCCGCTGCAACAGCACTTCTTTTCATTTGTGTCACCCATTTTTCCTTCTCCTTTCCTCTGCGATTCAGCTTTTCTATTCGTCTTACTTAATACCCCTCCAGGGTATCCGTTTTCGCAACCATATTATACCCCACCCCGGTATTTGTCAAGCACCGCTTTTGCCTCTTTTGAAATGTATTAAAATTCCAAATGTTCGATCCTTTATTTATTCTATTTATCCATATCTTTCCTATTTAAATTATGTTACAGTAAGGGTGGCAAAGGAAGAAGTTTGGTTCATTTGGAAAAGAGGGCCCTAACCAAAAAGAATCGGTATTAGTTGAATGTCATATTTTAATATCTTTAGGAGGTGGCATTATGACTGTCAAAAAGATCTCAGCTACTATCCTCTCTATTCTTTTCTTATTTACTTTCAATTTTCCCGCTTTTGCCACATCACAATTTAATTCAGACAATCAAGCTATCCAAGAAACCATTAAGGAATATTACAATCGGTCTTACAGATCTTGGTTAAATCTTGAACTGGATGATTTGGAAGATGTCTTAAGTAGTGATTCAATTCAAATGAAGAACTATGTCACTGCATTGATCGGCACCATCTATAGATGGAAGCAAGTAAAAGCATATTCACCAGAGGAAGTTACTAACAGAGAATGCTATGAAATTTTTTATGATTTTAAAAACATCGAAATAGCTTCCAATGGTTCTCAAGCCACTGTATCTGTTACTCTTTCTGGTGAAGCCGAAGGTACTCCAGCCTATCCGATCTTTGTTTCTCTTGGATCAAATAC
>CAVFBE010000054.1:0-18237 GCA_963620745.1 Muribaculaceae bacterium
TTGCGTAGTTGGATTTTGGACTGAAAATGTTCAACTTGTTATTGCAATTAGCAATCTAAAAGGAATTCAAAAACCGGGAAACACAAAAATGTAAGAAACAACCTCCATCATCATACAAGAGTGTTCTATCAGCACAAATGAAAAGCGTAATCAGGTCAGATTCAGAATCTGACTTCAGATTACGCTTTTTCCCTTTTTAGCCTGCCCTTAATTATACAAAACATTTATTTTGTATAATTATCTATTTTCTTTTTACAGTGCTCTTGTCTCTGTCACCCGCTAAATCGCCAGAGAAAAAATCAGATGGCAGCATCCAATGCCTGGCTGATATAACGAACGCCAACGACTTCAATCTGGCTGAAGACATCCTTCGGCAAATATTTCAGATTGTCTTTGGGAACAATGACTCTGGTAAAGCCAAGCCGTGCAGCTTCCCGGACGCGCTGTTCGCAGTAGCCGACGCTGCGGATTTCTCCGGCAAGACCAATTTCGCCAAAAGCCAGAACATCATCTTTAACAACCACGTTTTTCAGACTGGAAACCAGCGCCAATGCCACAGACAGATCAGCTGCCGGTTCATTCAGCTTCAGGCCGCCAATTACATTCAGATAAACGTCCATATTGGAGAAGTAGTACCCTCCCCTTTTTTCCAGAACCGCCAAAATCATATTGATGCGGTTGAAGTCAAATCCGTTGCACATACGCCGCGGATTGCCAAATCCGGTGGTTGTGGCAAGGCCCTGGACTTCGGCCATAATAGGTCTGGAGCCTTCCATAATACAGGCCACACAGGAACCGGAGGCGTTTTCCGGGCGTCCGGAAAGCATCATCAGACTGGGGTTTTCTACCTGCCGCAAGCCGCGGTCCATCATTTCAAACACACCAATTTCATTGGTGGAGCCAAAGCGGTTTTTAGCGGCTCTGAGGATCCGGTAAGACAGATTCCGTTCCCCTTCAAAATAAAGGACCGTATCTACAATATGTTCCAGCACCTTGGGACCGGCAATATTGCCATCCTTGTTGACGTGGCCTACTACAATAATGGGAATATTCAGTTCTTTGCAGGCTCTGGTTAGCCAGTTGGTGCATTCCCGTACCTGCGTAATGCTACCGGCCGAAGAACTGAGCTCCGTTAACATCATGGTTTGAATGGAGTCAATGATAACCACATCCGGGGCAGCTGTACGCATTTCTTCGGTAATCAGTTCTACGTCGGTTTCTGCCATAACAGACAGGTTTTCAGAGGTAACGCCAAGCCGGTCTGCCCGCAGTTTAATCTGATGCGGACTTTCTTCTCCGGAAACATAAAGAACCGTTAAGCTTTCTCCAAAGGTCTGGCAGACCTGCAACAGGATGGTGGATTTACCAATACCAGGGTCACCACAGAGTAGCACAATGGAGCCTTTGACAAGGCCGCCACCAAGAACACGGTCAAATTCGGTCATGCCGGTGTGATACCGCTGTTCCCCATCTGTTTTAATTTCATTGATTTTATAGGACAGTGAACGTCTGCCTGTGCTTTCCTTCCGTACCGTTCTGCCGGAAGGCGTCATTTCCTCTTTTTTGCGAACCTCTTCCACCATGGTATCCCATTCCCCACACTGTGGGCATTTTCCATACCATTTTGGGTTTTCATATCCACAAGATTTGCAGACAAACACACTTTTTATTTTATTGGCCATAATTTATCCTTTAAAAAAGAACTACCAGCAGCATTTTGAAGTTTTCTTTGCCTTCTACTGCATGCGGATGTTTTGCCGGCATAACAATGGAATCCCCTTCGGTCAGTTCATATTCCACCCCGTCAATGGTAATCTTGCCGACCCCGTCCAGGCAGGTAACAAAAGCATCTCCGCCGGATTCATGGGTGCTGATTTCCTCCCCTTTCCAGAAGGAGAACAGGGTAACACTGACAAAGTTGTTCTGCGCCAGGGTCTTGCTGACAACCTGGCCCTGCTGATATGCTACTTCGTCTTTCAGCTTCAAAACCTTTGCTTTATCCATATTTTTTAACATGCTATATTCCTCACTGACTTAAGTTTTCCTCCCTATTATAACGCGTACTCTTTATGAATACAAAGTAACTCGCTCGCCTGGTTTCAAAAAATAAGAAAAGGACCCGCCTTACGGCAGGTCCAATTTGTTTTGCACGTATTTAAAATACTTTTCAGGCAACTGAGCAGTCAGCTTATTTTCTGTAAGATCTGTTAAAGATGATGTTGTACGGATCATACTTGGTAAGCAGGGTCTTCCAAGGTTCTTTATGCAGGAACGGCTTCTTGATTTCAAAGTCCAGAGTACCGTTTTTGCGATCTTCCAGATAAGTGGAAGTGGATGGAATAACAAAGCGGTATTCATCATCCAGAATTTCAATGGTACAACCATCTACCCGCTGACATTCTCCGTCTACATTAATGGCACGCTTCTTTGGCTTCTTGCGTTTGTCTTCAATGGTCAGTTTCTTACCACGCAGTACTTCTACATACGGGCGCTTCCAGTGGTCTCCTTTGACCTGCCAGTTCAGCATGGCAACTTTAAAGAGTACCGGCCAGGAAGTCATTCGGCGGAAGGCTACCACGTCTAACAGATGGTCTTCCGGATCTGCCCAAGGTGCAACCTTGATGCCGGATCCATACCAACGGGAGTTACAGCCAACTACAAAGCAGAACGGGCCTTCAATCTTCTGTCCGTCCAGGGTAACATCAAAGTCAAATTTGGTACGGGTAATGGCACAGGCAAGACCTGCCAGCATATACGTAATGTGTCCTACTGCACCCGGAACAGATTTCATTTTTCCCTGTTCCAGACAGGCTTCTGCATCAAAGCCCATGGAGGTCTGGTTAATAGCGTATTCTACTCCGTTTTCGTGGGTGATCTTTAATCCGTCTACGGTCACCGCTGTTCCGTTAATCAGATCTTCTACCTGCAGGAACTGGTCTGCGGTACCAAACAGTCGGAGGAAGTCGTTTCCGGAGCCCTTTGGTACAACTGTAATTTCTGCATTTGGGAAGCCTACAGCACCATTGCACACTTCATAGAGGGTTCCGTCTCCCCCTACAGCGTAGAAGCGAACCGGTTCTCCGGCGGCTTCTGCAGCCTTTTCCTTGACGAATCGGGTTCCGTCTCCGGCGCAGGTGGTGTTGTAAATTTCGTAGTCAACACCGGTTTTCTGCACGGCCGGAAGGATGTAGTCATTGACAACATCATACGGGATGTTCTTTCCGGAAACCGGATTCACCACAAAGTAATGTTTCATAACACGTACTCCTTTTTATTTGTTTATTTAAAATACATATAATACTGACACTTAATCATGCCGTTATATAATTTCCTCCGTTTATCCGCTTTTCGTCCGAACAGCTGTTCAAAGTCTTCCGCAGGGCTGATGATGTTGTAAGCCCAGCCGCGTTCCCGCGGGAACTTTTCCCCTAACACCTGATACAGGCGATTTGCTTCTTCTAATTCCAATAAGCGTTCTCCGTACGGCGGGTTAACAATGACCGTTCCGCGGTCGGACTTGCGCTGAAATTCCGAAACGTCTTTTACTTCAAAGGTAATCCGTTTGTCTACACCGGCGCGGCGTGCGTTTTCTTTGGCAATTTCTACTGCGGCCGGGTCAATGTCAGAGCCATAGGCCTGGAAGGTACAATCAAAGTCTACTAAATCCGCTGCACGCGTCCGCTCTTCGGCCCAAACCTCCGGCGCAATCTGCGGGAAGGTTTCTGCCGCAAAGCGTCTATGGATACCCGGCGCCATTTTCAGGGCCTGCATGGCCCCTTCAATTAAAATGGTGCCGGAGCCGCACATGGGATCATACAAAGTGTGATACGGTCGCAGTCTTGCCAAATTGCAAAGGGACGCCGCCAGGGTTTCCTTCATGGGGGCTCCGTTTGCCTGCAAACGGTATCCCCGCTTGTGTAAACCGGTTCCGGTGGTGTCTATTAACAGGCAGACTACGTCCTTCATAATGGAAAACTGAATTTGATATTTTGTGCCGGATTCTTCAAACCAGTTTAATTGATATTTACTTTTTAAACGTTCTACTACGGCTTTCTTAATGATGGATTGGCAGTCAGAAACAGAAAACAGTTTTGAATTCAGGGAATATCCCTTTACCGGGAAGGCATCCTGTTTTCCAATCCAGAGTTCCCAGGGAAGCGCTTTTGTCCCCTGAAACAGCTCTTCAAAGCTTCTGGCTTCAAAGGTGCCAACTAAAATCTGAATCCGTTCTGCGTAACGGCAGCAGAGATTGGCTCTGGCTAAAATATGTTCGTCTCCGGAGAAGAGTACCCGTGCGTTTTCTGCCTGTACATCCTCCGCTCCCAGTTCTTTTAATTCATTGGCTATTAAAGATTCCAGGCCAATCAGGCACGGAACAACAAAATTCATATACATTTATAGTTAACGACCTTTACAAACTTTACAAAAAGAAACCGCCAGGATCCCTGACGGTTTGAATTGGGCATACCTAATATGTAGAAATTATACAAATTTTTTCGGCTTCAGTCAACTGAACCGTAAAAATTGCTTGCTATCTTTCTGACAAAGCGCTTATATTAAAGCACTCCGCTTGCATGCCGCGTTACGTGACATCCAACATTAACGGATACCGGCAACCCGGCAATATGCGTTCCACTGTATTCAATATTGACAGCAAGGCAGGTGGTCTTTCCACCAAAGCCCTGTGGTCCAATGCCGGTTTGATTAATTTCTGAAAGCAGTTCCGTTTCCAGATCCGCATAAAACGGATTGGCATTCCGCTGTTCCACCGGACGGCACAAAGCTTTCTTTGCCAGATAGGCACAGTATTCAAAGTCTCCTCCGATGCCAATGCCCAATACCATAGGCGGGCAGGGATTGGAGCCGGCCTGGCGAACCACATCCAAAATATAACCTTTGATATCATCCAGACTTGCTGCCGGGGTAAACATTTTCAGCTGGGACATGTTTTCCGAGCCAAAGCCTTTCGGCGCAACCGTAATTTTAATCTGATTTCCTTCTACCATTCGCAGATGCAGAATTGCCGGCGTGTTGTCATTGGTATTGACGCGGTTTAACGGATCTGCCACAACCGATTTCCGAAGGAAGCCTTCTTCATATCCTTTGGCAACGCCGGCATTAATGGCGTCTCCAATCAGGCCGCCTTCCACATGGACATCGGCACCAAGATCAACAAAAACCACTGCCATTCCGGTATCCTGACAAATGGGAATATCCAGTTCTTTGGCTGCATCCAGGTTTTTGACCAGATCCTGCATAATGGATGCGGGCAGCTCCTCTGTTTCCTGGTGGCACCCTTCTGTAATGCAAGTGATTAAATCGCTGGGGAGTACCTTATTGGCACGAATGCAAAGTGCTGCTGTCAGATCAACAATTTCCTGAAATGGAATAGAACGAATACTCATGTTACTTTCCTTTAATATCTTTTGTTTCCGCCACGACGACTGTATCCGCCGTGCTTGGATTCGGTTGCATGCTTATAATCTGCCATTTTGGAATCCGAATCCACTTTGAATTTAGCCATCATTTCTTCAAAGGTCATTTCGGAAGCCGGCTTGGTTTCCTTCTTCTGACCCTGCCACACGTTTGGCTTGGGGCGCGGTTTTCTTTCCCGCTGTTCAGTATGGCCTTCTCCTTTAGCAGCAGCCTGATGTTCCTTGGCGTCCATCAGCTCCTGGTTGCCTTCCACCTGCTTTAATGAAAGACTGATTTTTCCGGCATTGTCAATGCCGATTACCTTTACGTTGACTTCCTGACCCTTTTCCAAGAAATCCGCAATATCCTTTACAAAGTGATTGGATACTTCGGAAATATGGACCAGGCCCACTTTGTCATTCTCCAGATTGACAAAGGCGCCGAATTTGGTCAGCCCCGTAACTTTTCCTTTTACAATTGCTCCTACTTCCAAGGCCATGCAAAAAATTTCCTTCCCCTGTTTAGTTTCTTTTATTTTATTCTCCTGCACCGGAGCCGGTGTCATAGTAAACACTTTCTCCGGGAAGAACATAGCCTAATACATCCCGCGCAACGCGTTCCATATAAGATTCATTATCTTCGTTTTCTTTCAGATCCTTCAGGTCTTCATTCTGCCCTGAAACTTCTTCCAGTTGTGTTTGCGCTTCCGCCAGTTCCTGTTTCTTCTCTTTGATATCCAATTGTACGGAAACCAGAGAGATAAGGAAATAGCCGATCAGGGCCACCAGGGCAAGCGTCAAAATAAAGCTGAAGCGTCTTTGTTTTTCCCTTTTTGTAGCCAAAACAACCGCCTTTCTTCCCCTTTATCCGGCAGATTTTCAAGTAAAAAAATTATACAATATCTATTTCCCGGATTGCAAGCAAACATCCTGCTTTTTAAGAATCTGACAGCAATTCATACAGGTCTCCTGCCGTTTCCTTAGTGGCGTATTCGGAGACCGTCCGCACCCTGGCTTTCAGGATCCGATTTCCCATATGGATTTCAATGATGTCCCCTTCCTTTACGTCATAGGAAGCTCTGGCGACTTTGTCATTGACCAGGACATGTTTGGCATCACAAAGTTCATTGGCAACCGTCCGGCGTTTTACCAGGCGGGACACTTTTAAGTATTTATCCAGTCTCATGCTGACTCCTATCTTTTTTGTTTTTCTTTTGCGAGTTAGTGGCATTCTGTAGTCAAGAAAAAGGAGGAGTGATTTCCACTCCTCCTCTTCATATACTCAAAATCTGATTATTTAACAGCGTCTTTGAGAGCTTTACCGGCCTTGAAAGCAGGAAGCTTGGATGCAGGTACCTGCATTGGTTCACCGGTGCGCGGGTTATGGCCCTGCTTTGCAGCGCGATCACGTACTTCAAAAGTACCGAAGCCAACAAGCTGAACCTTATCTCCGGCTTTCAGAGCGTCAGTGATGCCTTCGATAACAGCGGCAACTGCTTTTTCTGCGTCTTTCTTTGTGAAGCCGGTAGAAGCGGCTACAGCATTAACAAGATCAGTTTTATTCATGTACTTGTCCTCCAAAAAAATAAATTTGTTTCAAACGATTATGAATAAAGTACAGATTACTTCATAAGCATTTTACTTTATCAGTCCGTGCTTTTCAAGTACTTTTGCGATTTTTTGGCCCTTTGGCAGGCCCAGAACATCCTCTTTACTAAGGACATTCAACAAAAGTACAAAGCCGACCCAGGAAATGACGGCAACAATGGCAGCAATGATAGTTGCATACGTAAATCCGGCATTTCTACCCTGTCCTGCGCCCTCCGGGAACAGACCATAACAGATCTGATAAACGCCATAACAAACAGCGGCAGCAAGGATTCCGGCAAAAGCAGGTTTTAAGAATGTATCCTTCCAGTTGATCTTTACCTGGGTTTCTTTCAGCAAGGCATGCAGGTTCTGTGCAATGACTATGACATAGAACAGAATGGTTCCTACCGGTGCCCCTTTCAGGTTGATAACCGGGATACTGACCAGAACATAGTTACAGGCAATTTTGGCAATGGAGGCCCAGATTAAGGATTTCACTGGTACATCCGTCCGGTTGACGGCCTGTAGCATGTTGGTAATTGGTGTGGAAATAGACAAAAGCAGAGCAAAGATACCAAAGACTTGAACATACGGTGTGGTAATACTAAGAGAAGCTTCTGCTTTAGAACCCACATAAAAGATTTTTAAAATAGGTCCTGCCAGAACAGCCATACAGAGTCCGGCCGGCACTGACAAAAGCGTTGCGGTCTTCAGAACGGTGGAAATGGAAGAGCGCATCTTATCTTTATCCCGCAAAGCAAAGGCTCCGGAAAGGACCGGAATGGCACTTAGGCCAAGCGTCATGATAACAGACGGGACTAGATTACGGAAGTCAAACGCAGTGGCATAAGAGCCATACAGGAATGCGCCGATATCTTCATTTAAGGTTCCTGACTGGGTAATGGCTGTGGCATACATGTTGTAAACCGTATCAAAGTCTTTATCCAGTGCACTGTTCAGACGGTTATTAATGGTGGAAGAGTCAATTAAGTTGGTAATATTCAGGATTAAGGATGTGGTCATGACCGGAATGGCAAACTTAATAATGTGTTTTGCCAAAGAGCGGTCTGTTTCCTGTACCTCCGGTGCCTGCAGCAGCATGTCTTTGGTAATGCCGTCACCAATCAGTCGGTGCCTGATTTGCAGATAAATCAGACCCACTACCGTGCCTGCCGTAACACCAACTACAGCAGCAGCAGCCGTATACGGAGCCATAATGCTTTCACATTGAGCAACCGTTGTACAGGTCTGGCCCAGCACTTTGCCAGTGGCATAGTACTGTTCCGTCCCGTAATTCATGACGGCAGAGGCAAGGAAAATACCAACGCCCATTTTAATGACGGCTTCAATGACCTGGGAATATCCGGTCGGCTTCATATTTCGTAGGCCTTCGTAGTATCCACGATAAGAAGACATCATGCAGCAGAACAGGATGGCCGGTGCCAACAGAAACAGGCAGGGCAACAGATTCTCATAATTCTTAACGTAAGACTCATACGGAATTGCCAGACCGCACATTAAAAGGGTTCCGAAAATACCAGTTGCAAAGTAAAGACGCCGTGCCACCTTCCGTATTTGCCGCACGTCCTTGTAATGGCCCTGGGCAAAATGCTCCGATACCAGTTTGGAAACAGCCACCGGCAGTCCTGCCATAGAGATGGCATAAAGCGGTGTGTACAGCTCATAGGTAACATTGAAATAACCCCGGCCGACGGTACCGATAATGGCCGTCAGCGGAATCTTATAGAACAAATTAATTAAGTGGACAATTACCGTAGTAACCATCAAGATGGCAGCGCCGCCCAATAAGGACTGGGTCTTTTTCTTTTCTTTCACGCTGAGCTCCTTCTACTTGTGATGATACTGCAACAGGAAACGGGAAAGTTCCTCTTTCTGCTCTTGTAGCTTTTCAAACCGTGTATTGTACTCATACGGATATTTGAAATGGAACAGGCGGGAAATGGCATTGGTATCCGGTACCTTCAGTTTGGTAACCGCTCCTGCGCCGCAGGAAAGGATGCTGTGGCATTCCTCCATCATATAGATGTTGTAGTAACATTCCTGTCCCGGTTTACACCACCCCACGTTCTCCAAGTTTCCGACAGAGCGGGTTTGGCGGTATAGATAATACGGCAGATGACCGGCAGAACGCAACTGTTTTT
This sequence comes from Muribaculaceae bacterium, assembly GCA_963620745.1. Taxonomy (GTDB): domain Bacteria; phylum Bacillota; class Clostridia; order Oscillospirales; family Acutalibacteraceae; genus RUG420. The sequence continues at coordinate 9,167 of CAVFBE010000054.1, forward strand.
CTGCCGTATGCAACATTTTTGCCGTATCTTTTCCCCTGGAAAACAGTTCTTCAGTTGGCACCAGATTGGAAGAGCGTTTATAAGCAAGCGTATGCACCGTAACAGACTCCGGGTCAAGCGCCAGAACAGCATCCAGGGAACGCGCAAAGTTTTCCGGCATGTCCCCTTCCAATCCGGCAATCAGGTCCATATTGATGTTCCGGAAGCCCAGACTGCGTGCATCCTGGAAGCAGGATTCAATCTCTTTCACAGTATGATCCCGTCCAATGCTTTGCAAAATGGAGTCGGTCATGGTCTGGGGATTAATGCTGACTCTGGTTACACCACCCTGCCGGATGGCCTCCCATTTGGCAAGGGTCATGGTGTCCGGACGGCCGGCTTCAAAGGTAAACTCCCGTGCCTGGGAAAGGTCAAATTCCGATTGAATGGTGCCAAGCAAAGCGGTAATCTGCTCTGCCGACAAGGTAGACGGTGTACCGCCACCAATGTAAACCGATTCCAGGTGCAGGTTGCTGTTCCGCACCAGTTCAGCCGTCTGTTGCAATTCTTTTAATAACAGATCCACATAAACCGGAAGCAGCTTCTTTGCACCGGGCGAAGAAATTGAGTGGGAAACAAAAGAACAATATGAGCAACGGTTGGGACAAAACGGAATGGAAACATACAGGCTGTAGGAATTGGGTGTGGAAGTTGCCAGAATCCGTTCTTCTGCTTCGGATACCTGACAAACCAGTTCCGCTTTTTCCGGGCTGACCAGTAAGTCTTTGCAGAAGTGCTCCTTGGCAGCTTCTGCGCCGGACTGCGCCATATAAGAGGTCATCAGCTTGGAAGGACGCACCCCGGTCAAAATGCCCCAGGGAGGCGTTATGCCGGTTAATTCTGACAACGTGCGATACAGCACCCGTCCTGCCAGAATTTCCGTGGATTCTGTAAGCGGCCCCTCTTCCTCCTGTTGCACGGTAACGCCATTTCGTTCCGCCTGAATTTGAATGTTCTGCGATTCAGATTTTTCTGTCTTAAGAACGGTAATGACTCCACCGGCATCCGCATCAGAATACGGTTCTTCTTCCCGTACCAGAAACTTTTCCTCCGGAAAAAAAGCCATGCTGAGCTTTTCTATTTCATAGCGAAGCGGACAATGAATCAGGTTGATTACCATGTCATTCTCCTCATCATGCGGTTGTGAGTTCGTTCAAAATCTAAGCTGGTACTGGGGCCATGGCCGGGGAATACCTTATAGTCCCCTTCCAGACTTCCCAGTTTATACAGGGAAGCGCGCATGTCATCCATGTTGCCACTATAAAAGTCCGTGCGGCCATACGTTTTAAAGAACAAGGTGTCTCCGGAGAACATGACCTGATCCAGCAGGTAACAAAGACTTCCTTTGGTATGACCAGGTGTGGCAATAACCGTAATTTCTTTTCCGGCAAAAGGAATCTTGTCCCCTTCTCCGACGGTTTGGTCAGCCGGGACCGGAGTCTGTTCTGACGGATTGGCACCGGAGTATTTGGCATCCGTCAGATAGACGGCATCCGGTTCGGAAATCAGAATTTTTGCATCCGGGAACTGCTCTTTTAAAAAGGCAACACCAAGAATATGATCATAGTGACCGTGGGTCAGCAAAATATACTTTAATTCTTTCATGCCCATTTCCTGCAGGGCTGACACAAATTCCGGAGAAGGGGTTCCGGGGTCTACTACCAGAGCCTGACCAGAAGCTTCCTCTACTACCAGATAACAATTTTCTTCCAGTGCACCATTTACCATTGTTTTTAATTTCAAAATGGGTGCCTCCTTTGACTTTATGCTTTTCTTGCACCCCACTGTGTTGTGTCATACACAATGGTAACCGGTCCGTCATTCAGTAAACGGACCTTCATGTCGGCACCAAAGATGCCGTGTTTTACTTTCTTTACCCCGTTGGCCTGCAGCTGTTCCATGAAATATTCATAGAGCGGGATGGCCTGCTCCGGCCGGGCCGCTTGGATAAAGGACGGACGGTTACCCTTCTTAGTATCTGCCAGAAGCGTAAACTGGGAAATAACCAGGCAAGAATAATCCAGGTCCAGTAAGGATAAATTCATCTTTTCGTCTGCGTCTTCAAAGACACGCAGGTTGGCCACTTTTTTTGCCAGAATTTCGGCATCTTCTTTGCCGTCATCCTCATGGACGCCCAGCAGAATCAGAAAACCGTTTTGGATTTCGGAAACAAGTTCGTTTTCTACGGTAACAGAAGCTTCCGAAACCCGTTGAATGACTGCTTTCAACTTAGTACCTCCTTAAATACCGGTTCGTTCTACATCTATGACACTATCCAGCTTTCGCAGATGCCGGATGACCGTGTTCAGATGATCGGCTCCGTTAACGCTGACGGTAATGGTCAGCAAAATATTGCCGCCTTTGGCCGGCGTAGAGGAAATTCGCTGAATGTAAACATGCATAGAGGCAAGATCTGTGGAAATATCTGCCAGCAGACCAATTTTATCCAGACAGAAAATATTAATGGTGGCATTAAAGGTTTCTTTGACATTGTCTGCCCAGCGAACCGCAACCCAGCGCTCCGGTTCGGCAACGGCTTCCAGATCCTTTGGCACGTTGGTGCAATCCCGTTTGTGAACGGAAACCCCGTGGCCCCTGGTAATGAAACCAATAATTTCGTCTCCGGGAAGCGGATTGCAACAACGGGACAGCTTGACAAGACAGTTTTCTATGCCATCTACAATAACGCCTTCACTGCTGGCATGGTGCTGCGGCTGCGGTGCGGCTTCTTTGGTACCATTTCCGGGCAGTTCTTTGTTAGCCTTAACAATCTTACTGTACTCTTCCCGGATGAACGGCATAACGCTGTCCATGGTAATGCTGCCGTAGCCAATGGCGGCATAAAAATCATCCGTCTGTTCAAAGGATTTCTTTTCCGTCAGGGCAGCAATCAGGCTGGCATATTCTTCTTCTGAGAAATGCATCCGGTTCCGGCGAATGGTTTTTTCCAGTTCAATCCGGCCCTCTTCAATATTCTCTTCCCGCCGTTCCTTTTTAAACCAGGAACGGATTTTGGTACGGGCGCCACTGGTCTTGACTATTTTCAGCCAGTCACGGGACGGTCCTTTATGCGGGTCCGGAGAACGCAGAATTTCCACAATTTCGCCGGTCTTGACCTGGTAATCCAGCGGCACAATCCGGCCGTCTACCTTGGCCCCGATCATACGGTGCCCAACCTGGGTATGAATGGCATACGCAAAGTCAATGACTGTGGATCCTGCCGGAATATTAATGACGTCTCCTTTTGGAGTGAAGACAAATACATCGTCCGGGACAAAGTCATTTTTAATAGTTTTGACAATTTCTTCTACGTCATCCGCATCTTTCTGGTTTTCCAGCAAACGGCGAATCCAGACAATCTGCTCTTCAAAGCGGGAGCTACCGGACTTGTCACCCAGTTTATACTTCCAGTGTGCGGCAATACCGTATTCTGCCGTCTGGTGCATTTCCCTGGTCCGGATTTGCACTTCAAAGGGAATTCCGCCTTCGGAAATGACAGTGGTATGCAACGACTGGTACATGTTGGACTTTGGTGTGGAAATGTAGTCCTTAAACCGTCCCGGCAGAGAATGATACATGTCATGAATAATGCCAAGGCAGTTATAACAATCTGCAACCGTATCTACAATAATGCGGCAGGCATAGACGTCATAAATTTCATTGAACTCTTTGTTTTGCAGGAACATCTTACGGTAAATTCCGTAAATGGACTTCCGTCTACCGTAAATTTCTGCCTGTGGGAAGGTTTGATGGATACGCTCGGAAATCCGCGCCAGCGTGTCGTCAATCAAATCCGGGTGAGCTGCTTCCTCTTCCTTCAACAGGTTTTCAATCATTTCATACCCGTATCGGTCAAGATAACGAATGGCAAGATCTTCCAATTGCTCTTTAATGGAGCTGATACCAAGCCGGTGCGCAATGGGTGCATAAATTTCAAGGGTTTCCAGTGCCTTGTCAATCTGCTTCTGCGGACGCATGTATTCCAGCGTGCGCATATTGTGCAAACGGTCCGCCAGTTTAATGATAATAACGCGGATGTCCTGGGACATGGCAATCAGCATTTTACGGATATTTTCCGCCTGGCGCTCTTCCCATGTTGCAGTGGGTACTTTACCCAGTTTGGTAACGCCATCTACCAGATTGGCTACATCTTTTCCAAAGGTTTCTTCAATATCCTGTAACGTGATATCGGTGTCTTCTACTACATCGTGCAGCAGGGCGGCAATCAGGGATTCATGATCCATTCCAAGATCAAACAGAATGCGTGCAACCGCAACCGGATGCATAATGTAAGGTTCGCCGGAAAAGCGGATTTGTCCTGCGTGGGCCTTGGATGCCATAGCATACGCTTTTTCCATTAAGGCAATTTCGTCCGGGTCATACTGGGTTGGGAACAACGCACGTAATTCGGAGAAACCGTCGTCTTCATGGGCCGGATTGACCGGCGTATTGGCTGGTGCCTTTTGCGGCATTTCGTCCTGATGTGTGACTTCATGTGCTACTTCATGTTCTGACATGATATCACCTCCTGCTTTAGGTTAAATACTGCCGAATCTGTTGCAGAATGGGTGCAGTCTGCAGGTCAACCTTTTCCGTAGCGGCGGGAACGGTCAGCAGACCCTGGTCATTCAGTTCCAACAAATGTAACTCCTTCATGGCCATTAACGCCACTCTGGTTTTACACAAATTGTTATTCGGCACATTGGTTTTGTAATATAAGAATTCATACGCCTGGGTATCATAGGGAATTCCCTGCTTCAGGAACGTATAAAGACCTGCAAAAATAGTCCGGTCAGGCAATGCATAAGCAGCCTGTTCCGCAGTCAAAGCGGTTTTGGCCCGGATGCGGTCAAAGACGGCTTCGCCTTCTACCATAAGCCGGTCATCGGCCCCGGCCGGCCGGATATCCTGGACAATAACGGACACGGATTCCGTGCCGTTATAGGTATTCCGGCTGAGGGTACAAACCAGGTCCACCTTATCCCCTTTTCCATAAGGAAAATGGGGATCCGAGAAGCGGACAACGGAAATACCTGCTGTATGATTTTCCTTATGCACCTGTAAGCGGATATGCTGTCCGCTGTCTCCCATGTGGCGGACCTGTTCAATGACCACGTTAAACAGGCCGAAGACCGGACTGGGATTGTCTGTGCCAAAGGGCTCCAGTAATTCTATGGAATCCAGCAGGCGAAGCTGGACCGCTTCCGGCAACAGCTTGCAGTCAATCCGCAGCTTGGGAAAGACGGGATCCTGCTGATAAGCAAATTGGTTAATGGCAGTAATAAAGTCCGGCAATGCGCTTTCTGACACGGTCATACCGGCTGCCAGTTCATGTCCACCATAGGCAAGCAAATGCTTGTCACATGCCTTTAAGGCATGATAAATATGGAAGCCTTCTACACTACGGCAGGAGCCTTTGTAGGTGTCTCCCTTTTTGGTCAGGATAATAACCGGGCGCAGATACCTGGCTAAGAGCTTGGAAGCTACAATGCCAAGGACCCCTTCGTGCCAGTCTTCTCCGTATACCACAAGGACCGGCAGGTGCGGAACCGTTGGATGGTCTTTTAGCCAGGCAACGGATTCCCGGTAAATTTTCTGTTCTGCTTCGTGACGGCGGGTATTCAGTTCTTCTAACTGCTCCGCCATTTCCTGTGCCGCCTGGGAATCCTCTGCCAACAGAAGATCCAGCGCCTGTTCCGCACTTTCCATGCGGCCTGCGGCATTAATACGCGGCGCCAGGCCAAAGGAAATGTTCTGGGAAGTCAGTGCTTTTCCGGCCAGTCCGCACTTGTCTACCAGTGCGGAGACGCCGGGGCGCGGGTCCGTATTTAATGCGTCCAGGCCAAGCTTTACCAGTTTGCGGTTTTCTCCGGTCAGCGGCACTAAGTCAGCCACTGTACCAATGGCCACAAGGTCAATGTAATTAGCAATTACGCTGTCCTGGCTGCCTTCCATGGCGCAGGCCAGTTTAAAGGCAACCCCAACACCGCAATAATCTTCAAAGGGGCATTCGGAATCTGCTCTGTGCGGATCTACTACTGCAACACAGTCAGGAAGTACTTCGCCGGGGAGATGGTGGTCTGTAACAATCAGCTCCATGCCCTTTTCCCGAATGTACCTGGCTTCTTCCGTTGCAGCAATGCCGTTGTCCACGGTAATAATCAGGCGAGTGTCCATGGCCTGCATGCGGTCAATAACGCCACGGCTGAGGCCGTAGCCGTCGGTTTCCCGATCCGGTAGAAGATAAACCACGTCCGCCCCCTGGGCTTCCAGATAAGAATACAACAGGGCTGTGGAGGTAACACCGTCTGCGTCATAGTCTCCAAAGACACAGATGCGTTCTTCGGAAAAAATGGCTTCGTCTATGCGATTTACTGCAATCTGCATATCCGGTAGCAAAAACGGATTGATGAGCTCTTCCGAAGAATCAAAGAAGGCATCCAGCTGTTCTTTGGTTTTCATGCCCCGTTGGGAAAGCAGCAATGCAGCAAACGGATCCAGGGAATACGTTTCGGAAATTTGTGCTGCCAAATCCTTATCCGGATTGCCCAAACTCCAAATTTTTCGGCCCATATTCCCACCTCCTTAAAACCCAATTATTTTACCATAAAAAGCCGATAAATAAAACAAAAAAGGCTCTGAGAAAAACCTCAGAACCTTTTGCGTGGTGGAGATGATCGGGATCGAACCGACTACCTCTTGAATGCCATTCAAGCGCTCTCCCAAGTGAGCTACACCCCCGTAAGCACTTGCTTATATTACCATATGGTTTCCGGAATTGCAAGACTTAGTTTTCTTGTTTGTACTCTCCTTTTGCATTATACTGGAAGTAACTTGGAAAGGATGTGTTCCCATGAATCGGAATCGGCCCATTTCGGAACAGGAATTGGACTATTTGCGCCTGCTGGCGAAAGAGTATCCCAACGAACAGGTCTGTGCAACAGAAATCATCAACTTGAACGCCATCCTTGGCTTACCAAAGCCAACAGAGCATTTTATGTCTGACCTGCACGGCGAATATGAAGCCTTTACCCAGATTATGAGAAGCGCCTCCGGGGCCATCCGGGAAAAAATTGACATGCTGTATCAGGACAGTATGTCCTCCGAAGAGCGGGCAGAACTTGCCACCTTAATTTATTATCCCAAAGAAAAAATGAAACAGATTCTTCCCTGGGTGAATGACAAGACCGAATGGTATGTCCAGACCCTGCACTATCTGATTGAAATCTGCCATTCCGTTTCTTTTAAATACACCCGTTCCAAAGTCCGGAAAGCCCTGCCGGAAGAATACGCCTATGTTATTGATGAATTGCTGAATGCCGACTTCACCATGCACAACAAAATGGAATACTATGACACCATTTTAAACGGCATTATTGAAGTGGGAAAAGCAGAAGATTTTATCTGCGCCATGTGCAATGTTATCAATTACTTAATTGTGGATAAAATCCATATTATCGGTGACATTTATGACCGCGGCCCGCGGGCAGACTACATCATGGATTCCCTGATGGATCACCACAATGTGGACATCCAGTGGGGAAACCATGACATCATCTGGATGGGTGCCGCGGCGGGGTCCCCTGTGTGCATTCTGACCGTCCTGTCCAATTCCATTCTGTACCACAACCTGGACGTCATTGAATTCGGATATGGAATCAGCCTGCGCCCCTTATACATCTTTGCCAATGACTACTACGGGCTGACGGATGTTACCTGCTTTGCCACCCGCATTATGGATCCAAAGGACTTACAAAAATTAAGTGAAGTGGATTTGGAGCGGACGGCCAGAATGTCCAAGGCCACCGACATTTTATTGTTTAAGCTGATGGGACAGGTCATTTCCCGCAACCCGGATTTCCAAATGGATGACCGCCTGTTACTGAATCATGTAGATTATGATTTAGCCAAGGTGGAAATTGACGGAAAATCCTACTCTATGCATGACTGTGACTTTCCCACCGTAGACATCTCCCACCCATATCACATTACCGAAGCAGAGCAAAACTTAATTGATGAATTAGTTTTGGCCTTCAAGAGCTCAGAACGCTTACAGCGCCATGTCCGTTACCTTTATTCCAACGGAAACATGTATAAACGGTACAACGGCAACCTCCTGTTCCACGGCGGTATACCCATGGATCCGGATGGTTCCTTTACCCAAGTGGAATTTGATGGTGAGCTTTACTCCGGCAAGCGTCTGCTGGACTATTGTGAAAAGCAGGCCCGGAATGCCTATCATGCACCGGAAGGCTCTTCTGAGCGCCTGAAAGGCATGGATTTCTGCTGGTATCTTTGGTGTGGTCCTAACTCGCCCCTGTATGCCAGAAGCAAAATGACCACCTTTGAGCGCCGGTTCCTTTCCGATAAATCTACCTGGGCGGAACAAAAAAATCCGTATTATCAGTTCATCAACACCGCAGAAGGATGCGAAAAAATCCTGCAGGAATTCGGTCTGACGGCGGACCACTGTCATATCATCAATGGCCACGTTCCGGTTCGCTCCAAAGACGGGGAATCTCCGGTCAAGGGCAACGGAAAACTGATTGTCATTGACGGCGGCTTTTCCAAGGCCTATCAGAAGACGACCGGCATTGCCGGCTACACCCTGATTTACAACTCCAGACATATGGCCATTTCCGCGCATGAACCTTTTGCCGGCAAGGAAACTGCCCTAAAGCAAAATAAAGACATTGTGTCTTCAGTTGTCATTACGGAAGAGCTTGACCACCGCATTAAAATCCGGGAAACTGACATTGGCCAGCAGCTCCAGAAAAATGTAGACTATTTAAAGCAGCTGATAGAAGCCTACCGCCAGGGCTACATTCAGGAACAGCACAGAAAGAAAGGATAACGCATGGAACGGGAAAGAATTGATTTCAGTCAGGACCGTGTTGCCTTTTGCCCGGACCGGCAAAGTCTCTTTTGCCAGACCTGCGGGGCTAAAACACAAATGCAAATCTTAGAAGCTTCTTTGGGAATGAATTCCTTTCAACTGGTCTTTGCCAATCACACCAAGGATTTGTACTTCT
>CAVFBE010000055.1:0-11623 GCA_963620745.1 Muribaculaceae bacterium
GCCTGGAACCCCTTGTAGACCGCAGACGGGTCACCGGCCTGAAAGTGCGTCAACAAGGGAAAAATCTGTCTGTCCCTTGCGATTTACTCGTAGACTGCTGCGGAGCTTTCTCGCCCATCAAAGCAAAGCTTTCCAATTATCTTGGCGTTGCAAAGGACTCTCCGGAAGAGCCGGTTTTCCATGGCTATTGTATTTCTTGCCAATTCACAACCGCCGAACCCACTTCTGACAAAGAAATTTTCTTATATCCAAACGGAACCCCTGTCATCCTTCAAACAGTCGTTCACGGAAAGCGGTTGGATTGTTTTATTGGTTCTTTTAAGCCACTTACCCAGGAAATGATACAGGACGTTTTCCCCATTCTACAGAAAAAATATCCCGGCCTTAGCCAGGATAAAAATCATAACGAATCTTCTTTTGTGCTTCCGTTAGGAACTCCGCAAACCATGTTCCTTGCGGAAGGATACACTGCTGTCGGGGACAGCGTTGGAATGGCCAACCCGTTAACCGGGTCCGGCAGTTCCAACGCCATGCAGGCCGGAACCGTTCTGGCGCAGGTCATCCTGTCCGTCGGCAAGGCACCGCTGACCAAGCAATCCCTTTGGCCATATGAGCAGCAAATTTTCCACAGCTTTTTAAAAACTGCTCCCGTACAGTCGTCCCTTTGCCAGGTCCTCCAGTCCTTAGACTACCTGGATTTTAACCTCCTACTGGACAATTTCTGTTTTGATTTTACTTCCACCACTCCCCTTGCCGATGGACTACCGGCTTCCCTGCGCCGGAAGCTTCCGGCCCTCCGTCTGCTCCTACATAAAAGTAAGCCCCAGTTAAAAACAGTGGCTGAAAAAATGGTTAAAAGCCAACTCGCCGCTGCCGTTCTGCCAAAAGAATACAACGTGCTGCGCATCTCCCTTTGGCAGGTTCTTTACTAAAAACCGAATCCTTACTGACCTTGAAGCGTTGCCACCGGCAGCGCTTCTTTTTTGCTTTGTTTTGTGATACAAATTGTACCTTTCCCTTTTTTGCTCCATATGCTTTAATGCAAGTGGAGGGAGGCGTTTGCATGGAATATGGCAGGAAAATTGCAGAATTGCGGGAACAGCACCAAATGTCACAGCAGGAACTGGCCGATGCCCTCTTTGTTTCCCGCGAGTTAGTGTCCAAATGGGAAAATAACACGCGCCGTCCGGATTATAAAACCTTAACCCGACTTTCGGAATTATTTTCTGTTGAGCTGTCTTTCTTTGCCTCCGCAACAGAATCTTTCATTTCGGAACTGGAGACGTGCGTCCCAAAGGACGGAACGATTTCTGCTGAACAACTGCCAGCCCACTTAAACGCCTTTTTAGAAACGCTTTCCACAAGAGACAGAAGCGTCTTTATCCGGCGCTACTATTTTATGGAAACGCCGGCAGAAATAGGGGAACGCTTCCAAATTAATGAAGTTTACGTGCGCGTCATACTTTCCAGAACCAGGAACAAATTGCGCAAGCACTTAGAAAGGACGGAATTATCATGACCGGAGAAGCCTTATTTTATTCCTTTGCACTAATTGATGAAACCTACATTAAAGACGCAGAAAAACCGCCGGTTTCTACCCATAAGGCCGGCTCCAAAGTCCTTGCCGCCTGCCTGCTTCTGGTTCTCCTCCTGGGAAGTGTTTATGCAGTATTCTTCAACTCAAACAAAATTCCTGTTGCAGTTACTGCATATTCTCTGTCTGAAAAAGGAACAGTAGTAGAAAACACGATGTTCTTAGAAAAAACATACCCGGTCAGTCGCTTTACCACCGAAGACGGTGTTTCCGTTTTTGCCTTTTCTTATAAGAACCCGGACAAAGATGCAGAGCCACAAATCGTCACAATACATGGGACCTCTCTTAAAAGTAACGGAAAGCGTATTGCAAACATAAAAGAAAAAGACGGCATGGTTTATGTTTACTATCTTTTTCAAGGTAATGGGCCATATGAATTTACCTATACCACAGTCCCCGATAAGAATGGTCAGTCTTATGATATTACCGTTTCAATCAGAGAAAAAGGAAGTAGTGACGTAGCTCAAATTATGTCAGTTTCTGAATCAAAACAAATTTTGTCTACCGTGAAAGAAGAGGAAAACCAAAGCACAGAACCTCTCCCAAATCTGGAGCAGCTACTTGCACCGTATCAGGAAGTAATTGACCAACTGAACAAAGAAAATGGATGGCGTATTTCTATTCCGGAAGACAGCAAACAGCAGGTCTATGATTATTACAAAGATTATTCCATGGAAGAATTTGAACAGGAATTGCGAAGAGAAATGGCTGAAATAGGATACTAAACAAGTGCAAAAAGACCCGGCTCCGAAGAGTCGGGTCTTTGTTTGTTTTAGAAGAACTAAAATTCCGGAGGGAATTAGTCTCTTGGGTTGTTGATAGCGGCCTGTGCAGCAGCAAGGCGAGCAATCGGCACACGGAACGGAGAGCAGGAAACATAGTCCAGTCCGATATCGTGGCAGAATTCTACGGAAGACGGGTCACCGCCGTGTTCACCGCAGATACCGCAGTGCAGGGACGGGTTAACCGGCTTACCAAGATCAAGAGCCATCTTCATAAGTTTGCCAACGCCAACCTGGTCAAGCTTTGCAAACGGATCGTTTTCAAAGATCTTGGCATCATAGTAAGCGTTGAGGAACTTACCGGCGTCGTCACGGGAGAAGCCGTAAGTCATCTGGGTAAGGTCATTGGTGCCGAAGCAGAAGAAGTCTGCGTTGGCAGCAATTTCATCGGCAGTCAGAGCTGCACGAGGAATTTCAATCATGGTACCTACTTCGTAGGCAATGTTGACACCGGAAGCGGCAATTTCGTCATCAGCAGTCTTAACAACAATCTTCTTAACGAACTGCAGTTCCTTTACGTCACCAACCAGCGGAATCATGATTTCCGGCTTAACAGTCCAGTCAGCGTGTGCCTTCTGTACGTTGATTGCGGCACGGATAACAGCCTTGGTCTGCATTACGGCAATTTCCGGATAGGTAACGGTCAGACGGCATCCACGGTGACCCATCATCGGGTTGAATTCGTGGAGACCCTGGATAATGCCCTTGATTTCTTCAACGGTTTTACCCTGTGCGTCTGCCAGTGCTTTGATGTCTTCTTCTTCGGTCGGAACGAATTCGTGGAGAGGCGGATCCAGGAAACGGATGGTAACCGGTGCACCTTCCAGTGCTTCGTAGAGAGCTTCGAAGTCTCCCTGCTGATACGGCAGGATCTTTTCAAGAGCAGCTTCTCTTTCTTCTACGGTGTCAGAGCAGATCATTTCACGGAAAGCAGCAATTCTGTCTGCTTCGAAGAACATGTGCTCTGTACGGCAGAGGCCGATGCCTTCTGCGCCAAGTTCGTGTGCCTTCTTGGCATCTGCCGGAGTATCTGCATTGGTACGAACTTTCATCTGACGATACTTGTCAGCCCAAGCCATTACGCGGCCGAATTCGCCGGCAATAACAGCATCCTGGGTTGGGATAACACCGTCATAGATGTTACCGGTGGAACCGTCAATGGAAATATAGTCACCTTCGTGGAAGGTCTTGCCTGCCAGAGTGAAGGTCTTGTTGTCTTCGTCCATAACGATGGCGGAGCAACCAGATACGCAGCAGCTACCCATACCACGGGCAACAACAGCTGCGTGGGAGGTCATACCACCACGAACGGTCAGGATGCCCTGAGAGGACTTCATGCCGGTGATGTCTTCCGGAGAGGTTTCCAGACGAACCAGGATAACCTTTTCGCCACGGTTGTTCCATTCTTCTGCATCCTCAGCAGTGAAGACGATCTTACCGCAAGCAGCTCCCGGAGAAGCGCCAAGGCCCTTGCCGATTGGAGTGGCAGCCTTCAGTGCAGCAGTGTCAAACTGCGGGTGAAGCAGGGTGTCAAGGTTACGAGGATCAATCATCAGAACAGCTTCCTGTTCGGTTCTCATGCCTTCGTCAACCAGGTCACAGGCAATCTTAAGAGCAGCCTGTGCAGTTCTCTTACCATTTCTGGTCTGCAGCATGTAAAGTTTGCCGTGTTCTACGGTAAATTCCATGTCCTGCATGTCTCTGTAGTGCTTTTCCAGGATGGCGCAAACTTCAGTAAACTGCTTGAATGCTTCCGGGAATTTTTCTTCCATTTCGGAGATGTGCATTGGTGTACGAACACCGGCAACTACGTCTTCGCCCTGTGCGTTGGTCAGGAATTCACCGAAGAGTCCCTTAGCACCGGTAGCCGGGTCACGAGTGAAGGCTACGCCGGTACCGCAATCGTCGCCCATGTTACCGAAGGCCATGGCCTGTACGTTAACGGCAGTACCCCAGGAATACGGGATGTCGTTGTCACGACGATATACGTTAGCACGTGGGTTATCCCAGGAACGGAATACGGCCTTAACGGCACCCATGAGCTGTTCTTTCGGGTCAGTCGGGAAGTCTTCGCCAATCTTTTCTTTGTATTCAGCTTTGAACTGATAAGCCAGTTCCTTCAGGTCATCAGCAGTCAGTTCAACGTCCTGCGTAACGCCTCTCTTGGCTTTCATTTCGTCAATCAGCTGTTCAAAATACTTCTTGCCGACTTCCATAACTACGTCAGAATACATCTGGATGAATCTTCTGTAGCAGTCCCAAGCCCAACGCGGGTTGTTGGATTTTTCAGCAAGAACGTCTACTACGTCTTCGTTCAGACCAAGGTTCAGGATGGTGTCCATCATACCAGGCATGGAAGCACGAGCACCGGAACGAACGGAAACAAGAAGAGGATTTTCCTTGTCACCGAACTTTTTGCCGGTAATTTCTTCCAATTTTACGATATGGTCTTCAATCTGAGCCATGATTTCGTCGTTGATTTCACGGCCGTCTTCATAATACTGAGTGCAAGCTTCAGTAGATACGGTGAAGCCCTGTGGTACCGGAAGACCGATGTTGGTCATTTCAGCAAGGTTTGCACCTTTACCACCAAGGAGTTCACGCATGTCTGCATTACCTTCGGTAAACAGATAAACGTACTTTTTTGCCATGTGTTATTCCCTCCGAATAGTGAATATAATTTTGGGTTTACGGCAGAGATTATAGCATAGGGAATTTTTCTATTCAACGTCAAAAAAATCCGCCTACTTTATTTTGTCGCTTTTCCCACAAACAGCGTCCCCGAAAGGCCCTGTTTTCGTCATTTTTTAAAGCATTTCTGCGATTCAGCGATCATAGATTTTGGTACGCTTTGCAATCTGCTTTGCAAGGGCTGCCGTGGCCGCCCCCGGGAGCATGCGCCAGGCCCAGTTGCCAAGGGCAACGCCCGGCACATTCATGCGAGCGGAGCCGGGCAGCTGTAGCCAGTCCTGCATCTGGGCCACGAACAGGTCCGCCGGGCTTTGCAGGCCTCCGCGTAGGAGGCCCAAAACCGGCCCCTCCTGTTCGTTCAGGCCCAGATAGGTGATGGCGAAGTCCTTGTCCTCCTGTGGCACCGCAGGATCCTGCCACCAACCAAGGCAGGTGTTGTTATCATGCGTTCCCGCGTAACATACGCTGTTTCGTTTGATGCGGTGCGGCAGGTACTTGGACGAGCCGTCTGCAGAGAAAGCAAACTGCAGCACGTTCATGCCCGGGAATCCGGTCTGCTCCAGCAAATCGGTAACCGCAGGCGTCAGGATACCCAGGTCCTCCGCAATGTAATCCAGGTCATAGAACCAGTCCCGCAGCACGCGGAGCAGGTCCATTCCCGGGCCCTTATGCCACGTGCCGGTCTTTGCGCTGGTGGCGCCGTATGGAACGGCCCAATAGCTTTCAAAGGCACGGAAATGGTCAATGCGGACCATATCATAAAGCTGCTTGGCGCCTTCCATGCGGCGGATCCACCAGCCGTAGCCGTCTGCTTTCATGGCATCCCAGTCATACAGCGGATTGCCCCAAAGCTGGCCCTCTTCTGAAAAATAGTCCGGCGGTACGCCGGCCACCTCTTTCGGAACCAGGTCTTCCCCGAAGGCAAAGAACTGCGGTTCCCGCCAGGTATCTGCGGAATCCATGGCAACGTAAATAGGTACATCGCCGATGATATGAATACCAAGGCTGTTTACATAACTTTTTAAAGCGGTCCACTGTTTGAAAAACAGATACTGCACATAGGTGTAAAACCGAATGTCCTCTTTCAGCAGTTCCCGGTACTTTGCCAGCGCTTCCGGGATGCGCTTCCGCAGGCCTTCGTCCGGCCAGTCCTGCCAGGAGCCGTCGCCAAAGTAATCTCTTGCTGCCATAAACAATGCATAGTCCGGCAGCCATTTTTGTTCTTCCGCAAACCGCTTTACTTCGGCTTCCTGGCGTGGAAAGCCGACTTTAAAGGCTTTCCGCAACACGGTAAATCGGTTTGCGCGGAGCGCTGCATAATCTATGTGCGCCGGGTCTTTTCCCCAGTCAAACTGTTCCACGTAGTCCCGCTCCAGCAGCCCTTCTTCTATCAGTAAATCAAGGTCTATGAAGTACGGGTTCCCGGCGAACGTGGAGAAACTGGTATACGGGCTGTCCCCCAGGCCGGTCGGGCCAAGCGGTAGCACCTGCCAGAAGCGCTGCCCGGCGTCTTTTAAAAAAGTGGCAAACTCATATGCCGCTTTCCCCAGGGTGCCAATCCCGTACGGGGATGGCAAAGCGGAAACCGGCAGTAAAATTCCACTGGATCTTTGCATAGAAAAACCTCCTAATAATGCCCATTATACAACAGTTTTCCTTAGTTGACATCCCTTGTGGCCTTTGTTATAATGATTTAGCTATCGAGGCGTGGCGAAGTTTGGTATCGCGCTTGGTTTGGGACCAAGATGCCGCTGGTTCGAGTCCAGTCGCCTCGACCACCAAAGGACGGTTTTTCACCGTCCTTTTTTCTTTTCTCAAAAAAGGCAAAACAAAAAGGGAGTAATTGCAACAGAGTTTGCAATTACTCCCTTCCTTATTTTTTAGGCATTGGCTTTGATTAAAGCTTCCAATTGCGCTTTTGTCTGATATCCGAAGAGAGCCTGCACGGCTTGTCCGTCTTTCATCATAACCAGGGTTGGAATGGCTTCAATGCCGAACAGTTGTGCCAAATAGGGCTGCTCATCCACATTGACTTTTCCCACCTTAATGTCCTCATGTTCTTCTGCAATTTCTTCTATGATGGGAGCCACCATCTGGCAGGGTCCGCACCAGGTTGCCCAGAAGTCCAATAGGACGGGTTTTTCAGAATTTGCTACTTCTGCTTCATAGTTCTCTTTGGTAATTTCTACTTCCCTGGACATCTTCAGTCCTCCTTACTTTTGTAATACAGCATACAGTGACAAAAGCCTTCAAAATCCGGGTCTGCAATTTGCTGTCGGAATTCCTTGCAAATGCATTTTGTATCTTCCGTTTGCTCTCTCCGGCAGGGACAATACCCGCCGGTTCGTTTCAAGCCTTCTTTTACAACAGCCACTATTTCTGCATTCGGGTTGAGTGATACTTTCACGGTATTGCCTCCTTTTCATTTAGTGCCTTCATTTTAGCATGTTTTTTATAGAAAAGGAATGCGCTGACTCGCCCAAAAGAGGGAGGATTTTTTCCTTAAGAAGCAGAGGAGTCTTTTTTCTTTTTATTCAGTACAAATGCGGTTACTCCGGCAATGATGACAACGGCAGACAAACCGCCAATCAGGGCTTTGGCCCAAACCGGGAAGTCCTTGTCTTCTTCTTCGGTGGTGGTTTCCGCTTCGCCCAGTTCAGACGGGCGATCTACACTGTATTCGGTCCAGGAAGTCAGGGTTCCCGCTTCCGTGGTGCAATCTGCGTATTCCCCGTATGTGCCGGTAACGGTAACGGTATAATCGGAGTCACCTTCTACATAAACGGTTCCGTCTTCACCCTGAATGGTAACGGTCTTTCCTTTGGCGTCCACAATCTTGCCACTGTTGTACAGATTGGTAACGGTGCTGTTTCCGGTAACTACCCAGATGGAGTTCTTATCAATGGCTACGTTAGCGTAACCGTCTCCACCGTTACCGGCGTTGCTTTCATCGTCCAGGATTGCACCGGTCAGCTTGGAACCATCGGTCATAAAGAAGTTCAGGGTAGAGATGCTGTCCCAGATAATGTCGCCGTTCATTTCCTGTTGAATTGCGGTGAATTTACAATCTGCACCGTTGCTTCCGGAGGAACCCCAGCCACGCTGGTTCGAGTTACCGGTACACTTCAGGAAGAACTCACAGTCGTCTGCAGCGGTAATTTTTACGTTGCGAATGACAAAGTCACTTTCGGTGTTGGTGGTATAGAAAATGCCGCCGTTTTTGCTGGTGATGGAGCCACCGTCCATTTGGAAGGTACCCTCTCCTTCTTCGGAGTCACCGGACATGCTCTGGTAAACAATGACACTCCAGGTGCAATCGTTTTGTTCATTTTCCGGCATGTTGGAGGTCAGGTCACTGTTATATAAATGCAGGCTGTTCAACCCTTCCAGGCAGATTCCTTCGGAGTTGTTTGCTACCAGCGTAGCGTCGTGGATGGCCACATCGGCAGTAACATAAACCGCCGGGGATCCGGTGCCGTTGGAGGTGTAGGTGCCGCCATCCACGACCATGGTTCCGCCGCCGCGGTCAGAGCGGATTGCGGCACTGCTGTTGCCCTGCGTGGTAGCGGTTACGTTCCACGCATACAGCGTGCCGCCACCGGCTACATGCAGGCCACCGGAGGTGTCCTGAGTAGTGTTAATGGTGGTATCCGCTACATAAACTTTACCGTCACTATAGGCAAACACGCCAGCCCCGCCGGCGGAATCCGTAGTAATGTTACTCTTGGTAATGTACGTTGTGCCGCCCTTGCCCAGGACTGCGGCGCCAACACCATAGAAGCTGGAGTTATCTCCCCCAGAAGAATCGTCCGAGGTTCTGGTGATGTTGGCCCCGCTGAAGACCTGTGTTCCATCGGAAACTAAAACCGCGTTTTCATCTGTTCCGGTGGAACTGATGGTTTCGTCAGTATAGGTTCCGTCTTCGGTATATTCTTTTACGGCAGTGTAACTGTCCACTCCGGAGCTTTGTCCGCCACCAGAAGCCTGTCCGCCGCCACCGGTTCCATCCGGCGGTGCGCCATCTCCTTGTGAGCTACTGTCCCCGGATGGTTTTTCCGGTGGCGTCCCGCCCTGGCCGGAAGAGGCAGCCAGTGCAGTTAATCCGCAGCACACGGTCATGGTAAGTGCAAGTAAAACTGCCAGGATTCGCTTGGTTATCTTTTTCATAGAAAACCGCCCTTTCTTTTCTTAGTACACCTGCATTGTAAACCGCATGGTTTAGCCATAATTAAAAAAGAGACGGTTTTTTGCCGTCTCTTTTTTAGGTTCAATTTATGTAGCTTTGTCTTTCTGATTGCCTTTATGCATCAATCACATCACAAATTGCCTTGTAAAGATCATCGTATTCTTCGTAGGCCGGAATATTCGGATAATCCTTCTTCAGCTGATCTGTGCTCTTGAACAGGAATCCGGCTTTGGAGGCCTGAATCATACCAAGGTCATTGAAGCTGTCTCCGGAGGCAATGGTGTCAAAGCCACAGGCCTGCAGGGATTTTACCGTGGTCAGCTTAGACGGCGTGCAACGCATTTTGTAATCCGTAATTTCGCCGTTTTCAGCCACTTCCAATGTGTTGCAGAAAATAGTGGGCATGCCCAGCTTTTTCATCAACGGCGCTGCAAACTGTTCAAACGTGTCAGACAAAATAATAACCTGGGTCTTATCCCGTAATTTGTCCATAAATTCCTTGGCTCCCGGAATCGGGTCAATCTTGGAAATGACTTCCTGGATTTCCTTCAATCCTAAGCCATGGTCCTTTAAAATTTGCAAACGATACTTCATCAGTTTGTCATAGTCCGGTTCTTCCCGGGTGGTGCGTTTCAGCTCCGGAATTCCGGTTTCTTCTGCAAAGGCAATCCAGATTTCCGGTACCAGAACGCCTTCCATATCTAAACAAACAACATACATGGGTGGTATCTTCCTTTCCGCTTTAAAATCTTTTTCAATTATAACAAAAAAGAGAGCCCTGTTACAGGCTCTCTTTTGCGGTATCCTCTGCAGGTTCTTCCGGTGCATCTTCTACATCCGTAAAGGAAATATCGGAAGCCACCGGGTGTTCCTTCCGCCATTCGGCAGCCTGCTTGGAAGCTTCCCGTCCGTTTAGACCGTCCGGCAGCTGCGCTATGATAATCAGTGCGGTTCCGTCATCACTTTGTGCGGTAATGGCTCCGCCATGCGCCCGAACCACGGTCTGCGCCATACTCAGGCCGATTCCGTAGCCCTTCTTTTCGCTGCTGTGCGAGGTGTCTCCGCGGTAAAAACGATCAAAAAACTCCCTGTGCTGACCCGGTGTAATGGGATCCAGCGTGTCGTTTTTGCTGAAAATCTGAACCTTATGCCGCTGATTGGCAACCCCCAGAATAATGGTGGTTCCCGGCTTGGCATATTTGATGGCATTGTCTGCCAGAATGGAAATGACCTGCCGCAGGGAGCGTTCGTTTCCGTAAACTAAAACATTCTCCGTTACCATGGTATGCAGCAGGAAGCCCTGTTCCTCTGCCATTAAGGCAAACGGTTTTATAACGTCATTAAAGGCATCCGATAAATTAAAGACTGCCCGCTCCAGATCCTGGTCGTTTTCTTCAAACTTGGCCATGGTAATCAGTTCCTGTGTCATCAGGGACAGGCGTTCTACCTGTGTATGAATGCCTTCGGTCCACTTGGTTTCCCCGTTTTCCATTTCAATGACTTCCGTACAGGAGTCAATAATGGCCAACGGTGTTTTCAGTTCGTGTCCGGCATTGGTAATGAAGGATTTCTGCTTCTTGTAGCTTTCTTCTACCGGATAAAAGACGCTGCGGGACAGCAGACAAACCAAGAGGAAGAAAACCAGAACCCCTGCCAGGAATACAATAGTGGTAACAATACAAAAGGCTACGCCGCTTTGCATGGTTGCGGTGCAATCCAGGAAGTAACATTGCAATCCGTCTCCACGGGAAACCAGAACATAACGGTACGTGGAAACGTATCCCTTGCTTTTCTTTCCGGAAGCCGCCAGCTTGGCAAGCTGAATGGCCTGCGCAGACGTTAATTCCGTTTCATTTGCCAGAAAAACCTGATAGTTCCTATCGGAACTGATGCTGACAGAAAAATAATGGGATTCATAATCCTTCGTACTGGATTTTCCGCCCGCCTGAATGGCAGCCCTGAAGAAGCTGCTTTTGGCAGAGTTTTCCTCTTCTGCCGGATCTTCTTCATACGTTGGTTCTTCTCCGTCTTCAGAAGAGGAAGGGAGCGGCATCCCATTGGAAAAGACATTGGATACAATTAAACTATCCAACGTGCGGTCTGCCTCATCTTCAATGCTACCAAAGTTGGCAAGGTCAACCGTAAGCATCAACACGCCCAGCACCAGCATAATGGACAGCGTTGCAATGGCAATAAATCGTTTGCGCAGTCCGGCAATCATTTCTGTTCCTCCAGCGAGTATCCGACACCGCGCGCCGCCTTAATGTTTACGTGGGTTCCCAGGGCGGCTAATTTCTTCCGCAGGGTGGAGATATAAACCCAGACCACGTTGATTTCCGCGTCAGAGTCATAGCCCCAGATCTTCTCCAG
>CAVFBE010000056.1:0-3363 GCA_963620745.1 Muribaculaceae bacterium
GGCTGCGGCAATCATGCCTTCATCTTCGGAAACCGGAATGAAGGCGCCGGACAGGCCGCCAACCTGGGACGATGCCATAACGCCGCCCTTCTTAACGGCGTCATTCAGCAACGCCAGGCAGGCCGTTGTACCGGCACAGCCACATTCTTCCAGGCCCATTTCTTCCAGTACTCTGGCAACGGAATCTCCGACTGCCGGGGTTGGTGCTAGGGATAGGTCTACAATGCCAAACGGGGTATCTAAGCGGCGGGAAGCTTCATTGGCAACCAGCTGACCCACTCTGGTAATTTTGAAGGCCGTCCGTTTTACAGTTTCCGCAATTTCCTGAATGGAAGCATCCGGCTGATTGCTTAAAGCGGAACGGACAACGCCCGGGCCGGAAACACCGACATTAATGACAGTATCCGGTTCCCCAATGCCGTGGAAGGCACCAGCCATAAACGGGTTATCTTCTACTGCGTTACAGAAGACCACAATTTTAGAAGCGCCAACGCATTCCCTGTCTGCTGTTTTTTCTGCAGCTTCTTTAATAATTTTACCCATCAGGCGAACGGCATCCATGTTGATACCGGCCTTGGTGGAACCGATGTTAACGCTGGAACAGATATGATCTGTAACAGCAAGGGCTTCCGGGATGGATTGGATCAGGGCTTCATCGCCGGCGGCAAAGCCTTTTTGTACCAGAGCGGAATATCCGCCCAGGTAATTGACTCCAACTTCTTTTGCTGCTTTTTCCAACGCAAGGGCATAGGAAATGGGGTCTCCGTTGCTGGAGGCAAGCAGCATGGAGATAGGCGTAACGGAAATCCGCTTATTAATGATGGGAATACCGTATTCCCGTTCAATGTCTTCTCCGGTCTGCACCAGATGTTCCGCTTTCCGGCAGATTTTGTCATAAATCTTCTGGCAGGCGATGGAGCTGTCCTGGTCCGCACAGTCTAACAGGGAGATCCCCATGGTGATGGTACGGATGTCCAGGTTTTCATTTTCAATCATCTGGATGGTTTCCAGAATGTCAGATGGGTTCAGATTGAGCATAAGTCAGGTTCTCCTCAAATACGATGCATGGAATGGAAAATGTCTTCATGCATGGCATGAATGACCAGACTGTTTTCTTCTCCGTAGGCTTTAATGCCGTCTGCAAATTCGCCGAACGGAATGGTCAGCTTATCTACGTCAATGGACATGATCATAACAAACATGTCATTCAAAATGGTCTGGGAAACGCCGATGATATTGGCGCCTTTATCTGCAAGGAAGGTGGATACTTTTGCAAAGATTCCAATGGTATCCTTGCCGACTACGGTTACAACTGCTTTCATGGGAAAACCTCCAGCGTTCAAAGTTAACCTATTCTATCACAATTCCCCTTGTAGTGCACCGCTTTTCCGCTTCCGAAAACGGCAGGTCTTTTTTCTGCTTTTCCTCTACAAATAATTGCTATTTATGGTAAAATCATTATGCTTTTTAAGAACGGAGAAAGGGGAGATACTATGGTCCTGGCTGCCTATGCCAAAATCAATTTGTTGCTGGACATTTTGGGTAAAACAGAAGACGGCTATCATACGGTTTTCAATATTATGCAGTCGGTGGACCTGGCGGATTACGTTACAGTAGAATTGGACGGGGCTCCCGGCACCATTCAGCTGTCCTGCTCTACTCCTTCTTTACCGTGTAATGCAGATAATTTAGCTTATGCTGCAGCAGAACAGTTTCTTCAGGAAACCGGTATTCCCAATCCGGGTATTCGCATTTATGTGGAAAAACACATTCCCATTGCGGCTGGCCTGGCGGGCGGCAGTGCCGACGCGGCGGCCGTGTATGTGGCGCTGAACCGGCTCCTGCACGCCGGTTTATCCGAACGACAGTTAAGCACCATGGCCGTGGCCACGGGTGCGGATGTGCCGTTCTGCATTCAAGGCGGCACCATGCTGGGGCTGTACACCGGAGGGGTGCTTGCTGCGCTTCCGCCTGTAGCGCCCTGCTGGTACGTGCTTTGCAATCCGGACCAGCAGATTTCCACCAAAGAGGCCTACGCCGCTTTTGATACCGCACAAAATGTGCGGCATCTGAACCGGGAAGGCATGTTGCAGGCCTTAATGACCGGCAACACGGAGCAGCAGTTTTCCAACATGGGCAACCTGTTTGAACAGCTGCTGGAAGTGCCGGACCGGGTGGAAATCAAGTCCGTCCTGCGGCAGCACGGAGCAAAGGCGCATCTGATGAGCGGAAGCGGTCCAAGCACCTACGGCGCTTTCCCGGAGAAAGCAGACGCCGAGGCCTGCTTTCACGCGCTGAAAGCCGCCGGATACCAGCGTGTTTTCCTTTGCCGGCCCAGCGCCGCCGGCGTTGAAATCCTGCCTGAATAATGGTATCATCTTGGCAATAAATGAAAGTAGTTCGGAGGCATTCCAATGAAGACCCAAAAGTCTAAAATCAGTGCACTGCTTCTCAGCCTGGTGCTGTTGCTCTGCCTGTCTGTTCCGGCATTTGCCGGTTCTTCCGTCAGCGGAAATACGGCCTATATTACCAGCGGAACAAAAACCGTTACGTCCAATGACATCCCGGCAAGCATTGTTAACCGGGTCAGCATTACTACTATTTATGTACCCAATTCGGTTACCCGGATTTCCTCCGGGGCCTTTACCAGTTTTTCCAATCTGGAAACGGTTTATATTGACAACTATCAGGGCGGTGTAACCATAGAATCCGGTGCCTTACCAAGTGGGGCCAAGGTAGTTTATACCGGGGAAAAGCCAACCACAACTACAAAGAAAACAACAACCAAAAAGAGTACCACTACCACAAGCAGCACCACAGAATCTACTACAGAGTCCGAAACAGAAGAACCTACGGAAGAAGAAACTTCGGATGCTGTTGTTACCAAGGTGGCCAATCCTACAGGAACAACCTCAGCTGCAAAAGAAACGTCTTCCGGCAGTAAGCAGGGAAGATCCATTTCCATCGGAGTGGTTACCCTGGTCGGTGTCAGCGCCGTGGTTCTCATGATCCTGAAGTTCAGGAAGTCGTAAGAGTCTGGTTTTAACGCTCTGGCTTTTGCCAGAGCGTTTTATCTCGCAACTTGCAATTGAACTTGCATTTGACAGAAAGGAGGCAGCCTATGGCAAATAAGATTTTGCATCGCGCAGGGGAAGAAGGAAAACATTTCTTAGACCACTTTACAGTGTATCTGAAATGGCTTGTCTTATCTGTCCTGCTGGGTGCCGTAATGGGTCTGATTTCCACTGCGTTTTATTACGCATTAACCTATGCCACCCAGTGGCGTACAGACTATCCGTTCTTAATCTGGCTTTTGCCGGTGGCGGGTCTCCTGATTGCCTTTTTATATCAGAAATTTGACAA
>CAVFBE010000057.1:0-17053 GCA_963620745.1 Muribaculaceae bacterium
ACGAAAGCCTGCTGTGGAAATCCACAACAGGCTTTTTCTTTTTATCCTTTTTATCTGCGAGTCAGCCCTTGGCTGTGCAAATGCAATCCTTACAGAGGTGGTTAGTTGTCTACAGCTTCAGAGGCTGCCAGGGCTCTGCGTTCTTTCAGATCAGCTTCAACCTGGGCACGCTTTTCCGGCGTGTAGCGGATGAAGAAGAGCGGAATCATGTACAGTACGCTGGCAATGGCCGGCGTCAGGACGACCAGCGGCCAAATCCAGGCGTCAAAGGCGGCCGTCTGGGTACCAATGAAGACCTCTGCGGAGTCCGGGATGGCTTTGTAGTGCAACAGGTGCAGGGCAAGGGTGGCCAGACCCGCCGTGATGCCGCTGGATATTTTGGTGAAAGCGGTTTGCATGGAGAAGGAGATGCCTTCGGTGCGTTTGCCGGTTTCCCATTCCATGTAATCAATACTGTCACAGAAAATGGCCGTCTGGGCAATGGACGAAGCGCCGGCCGGAATACCGCCGATGCCGATCAGAATCATGGAAATCCAAAGGGCATTTCCTTCGTAGCCAACAAAGTAAGCTGCTACGCGGAAGACAATATTAAAGATTTGGATTAAGAAGAGTACATTGACGTATCCCTTCAGCCATTTCTTCATTTTGTCTGCCAGAACCATGCCAATGAAGCCAAGGCCACCGGTAATTAAAAAGTAGAGGGTGGTCAGGCCAAGGGCTCCAATATACGAAAGGAGACCGGTAGTGCCAAGAAAGTCTGCCGGAATCTTGTATTTAAACAAATAGGTAACCAGGTTGACACCAAAGCCGAAGGCGCCAAGCAGGTTGGCCAGGGTAACCAAAAGCAGCATTTTGTTTTTGAATAACAGGGAGAAGCTTTCCCGCATAGAGGTTTGCTGTTCTTCCTGTACTACACGGATGCGCTCCTGAGCGGCAGAGGCACGTATGCTGATCAGAGCACCGCCTAAGCCGAAGATAACCGCAAAGACCAAGACCATCAGCCGCATGGAAACACCGGAGGCGTTTACTACAATTTCCAGTACCATGGGAAGTCCTACGCTGAAAATGGCATACACAATGCCGCCGATGGTTCTGGCACCCCACACAAAGCGGTCCCGTTCTTCTGAATTAGGAGACACAGACGCCGTAATGCCCCAGATGGAAACATCCTGCAACGTGTAGGTCAGGTCCCAGCAGATATAAATAATAACAAAGTAGCTGATCCGTAACCACAGCAGGCTTTCTTCTGTAGAGAATACCAAAAACAGTAATACCGTAAAGATACCCACCGGAAGCGGCGTGTATCTTAGGAACGGACGAAGCTTTTCCCCGGTTTTAAAGCGGTGCTTGTCCACATAAGACCCGACAATGGGATCATTGATGCCATCCCAGATTTTCATCAGAATCAGGAGGACGGAGACTACAATTGCCGGGAACAGAGCAATGTCTGTCATGAAGTAGGTAAAAAAAGAGCCTCCAATCAGGGAATAAAGCAGGTTTTGTCCGCATAAGCCGACGTAGTAACTGCGCTTTTCTTTTTTGCCGATATAGTTCATAGCACGTTTCTCCTTTATAAAATACAACAAAAAAAGTATAGCATGAGCCAGGACTCAGACTAAACGGCAAAAGTACCTAAAAAGCGAACGTGAAATTCGGTGTACCAACCAGTAGACAAAAAAATCGGGCAGCTCCCGCAAGGGAACTGCCCAATTTCTGTGTTAGTGCAATTAAGAGTTAATTTCTTCCATCATGGCCAAATCCAGGTCCGCAATAATGCGGTGACCTTCTGCGGTCGGATGCGGGTTAAAGCCGCTGTCATCCAGCGTCAGGTTTTCATAAAGCGGCAGGGTGGATGTGGTGTTGATCAGCGGAATATCATTCTCTGCAACATAGTAATAATTGGAATACAGGGAAGTGAAGGATTCCTTGTACGCGTTCATGAAGTCAAAGTACGGCTGAATAACGTGTTCAATGGAACGGTCATTCGGCAGGATGCTCCAGCCTTCGCACGGGTTGTACATGCCGTTGGCAATGACGGTAACATCCGGATTCAATTCATAAATGCGAGCCAGGATTGCGCTGTAGTTGACAGTGTAATCAAACAAGAACTTTAATACTGCCTTGTCCCACTCCATCCAGTAGCGAACCCAGTTCTGCGGCTTGGTCAGCCAGGCGTGCAGGTAGGAAAGAACATTGTTGACTACGGTCATGGTTGCACCGTGTTCTGCAACATATTCCTTCAGGCTGAATTCGTCAGTGTCAAATCGGCCTTCTGCTGCCTGGGAGTAAATGGTGGCAATGGTCGGAAGCCAGATGTCGTCAAAGCCGATATCCAGGATAATCAGGTCGGCGTCTTTTACGGCCTTAATGTAATCCGGACGAAGTTCCTTAATTTTATCAACGGTAATTTCGCCGTCGGAAAGGGTGGACATGGTTCCGTTCTTCAGCAGGTAGTCACCGGTATAATCCGGATCCAGGAGCATTCTCAGTTCCGTGGAACGGATACCGGAAACGCCATAGGAATACAGCTTTTCAGCACCGCAGTCATCTGCTACCAAAGCAGGATAAGACTGCTCAATGCGAGTCTCCCAGACAACCAGACGGTCATACTGTTCATAGTCTTCCAGTCCGTAGCCGGAGCTGGCTGAATCGCCGAGACAGGTTACGGTTTTATATTTGCCATAGTAGCTTGGCTTAGAGGATTTCTTGCTTGCAGCATTGGCGGTTACGGCCAGCAGGGTGGAGCCCATGACAACCAGGGCAAGCAAAACAGAAAAAATCTTTTTCATTGGGAACTCCTTTCGTTAAACGGATTCGTTCAACTTATCCATCATCATCTGGATGGTGGCGGTGACATATTTGTTGCTCTGCAGGAACATCAGCGGCAGGGCAATCCAGGTAATGGGAATCAGGACAACCGTGGCTACGGCAATGACGCCGCCAACTAAGAACAACAGTGCAGTGTTGGACACGTTGTTGATAGTAACGGTGGTTGCATAAATGGCAACGTTGCCAAGATCCGTGGTTCCCTTATATACGGTGCCGATTACCGGCAGCTCGGAAATGGTCTGGCTTGCGGTATAGGCAGCTTCTGTGCCTTCTTCAATATAGGTGGAGAAGGACTTGGCCAGGTTTCTGGCAAAGGACTTGGTAAAGGCAGAAGCAAAGTTGGCCGGAACCACAAAGGTCAGATCCTTCAGGGTGTCCTTGTATTCTGCTTTTTCAGAGTTCCCTTCTTTGGTGGCGTATTCCACAATGGTGGGAAGGTAAAGAAGCGGGTTGGTATCATAAAAAATCAAGTTGGAATTGTTCAGACTGCTGTCCCGGTCGGCGGCATAATCCGTAATGCGTTCGGTAACTTCGGCAATGCGGTCAGTGGTGACATCGGTATAAACGGTGTCAGAGTTGTTTACGCTTTCTTCCGTTACTTTCTTTTTGCTTTTAGCAGAGGTGCTATAGGTACCGTCCGTGCTGATGACTTCTTCTACTTCTGCTGCATTAGCCAGGGTCATGGCAAAGCAGCAAACCGGCATGACAACGGCAAGCATGGTGGCTAAAATCCGCTTCATCGTTTTCATAGTGTTCTTCCTTTTTCTTGAGAGATTTCTTAAAATACGCTTAAGGAAGTCTTAAGGTAATCTTAATGCGGGGACTATTATAGGCGATGTAGCTTGTCCGGACAATGGTGTTGGTTTATGAACATTTCGTGAATGAGAATAGGAATTTTGTATACTTTGTTAACAGTTATTTAACAAAAAAGAACGACCTCCCATCGGGAAGTCGTTCTTTTGTTGTTTTCTGGAGAAAGTTAAACCGTGCTTTTTTCTTTCAGCAAACGCTGCTTCAGATTCATGCGGTCAAAGACAAGGGACAGGACAATAAACAGGACGGCAGAACCAACGGCCTGGATGACGTTGCCGGGAATGTCCGCTACGGCATAGGACTTGTCAATGATACAGTCTGCCAGGAAATATCCGCCAACGGTGATGAGCGCGGCGGGCAGGGTCATGAGTCCGGTCCAGAGGGTTAAGATCTTGTCACTCTTCTTGGTAAAGAAGAGGAACGGAACAGCCACGGCCGCCTTAATCAGAACCGTTGCCGGTGCGTACATGACATAACCGCCGATGACGTCAGCCAGGCCCTCTCCGATGGCTCCGGCAAGCATTGCCCACGGGCCGCCGATAATGCAGGCCAGAAGGTAAATCAGGGTGTCTCCAAGATGAACATATCCGGAGGCAACCGGAACTTTCACAAAGTAAGTGAACAGGAAAATAAGGGCGGCAAAGGATGCCGTAAGCGTAATTTGCTTTGTCTTTCCTTGCATGATAATTCTTCTCTCTTAGAAATTATTTGTCGGAAGCGTCTTCGCCATCCGGCAGTTCGGAGAACCATTTTACCATATCTTCATAGTATTTGGTATAAACAGCGGTGTCTTCGCCGATACCTGCCCAGGACATGTGGTCCTTGCGTTCTACCGGCATGTTGTACCAGATGCCCGGTTCTACGTCCATGCCCGGATTGTAATCCGTCTGCGGTGCGTTCAGAGGAGCGCTCTGGCCAATAACGTTAACAATACCATCATTCGGCTTCCAGCTCTTGTCTACGCCGTATTTCTTCAGGCCCGGACGGGCAGTGGCAATGGCGGTAATTGGGCAAAGGATTTTGCACAGCAGGTCCCCGTCATGATCCAGATAGGTGGTGCCGAACGGTGCTGGGTTGGAACGGCAGGCGCGGCGTGCAAAGTAGTAAATGGAAGGATCTACCTTTTCCGTTTCGTTAATGTCACACTGGGTTTCTACCTGCAGTTCGCGGGCGATGCAGTCAAAATCATTCCAGGCAAAGTTGTGCACTTCCTGGCGCTTGGAGAACGGATTGGTCAGCTTGAAGCCCTTTACGGTAGACGGCTCCGGCATAATGCCAAAGTGGTCTGTGTGGAAGTCCCACCACTGGTTGGCCTTGGTTCTGCTGAACAGTACATTGAAGAACAGCAGGAAGTTGCAGATGGCAACCATGCCAAGCTTGCCGTCCTTGGAAGCATAGGTGGTACCGTTGTTTACACCGGACAGGGTGGTAACGGTGTGCAGCTTCTGCGGTTTGTTTGCCTTGAACAGGCCGGACAGCTCTTCTTCCGGGGTGGCGTCAATTTCTTCCTGGCAGCCATGGGCAACCAGTTCGGCAAACTGCTTTACGGTTGGACCACCAAAGCTGTGTCCGACAATGTTGATTTTCTTGTGATTTCCCGGCATGCCCCAGTCTTCAATGGCGCCCTTTTCATAGGTGCGTCCGTAACGGGCATGGTGGTACTTCTCGGAATGCACTTTACCGTAGTCAACGGTACCGCCCATCAGGAAAGCCCAGAGTTCACAGCTGCGGTCCCAGGCACTTAAAACCGGACCAACGGAGGGGTTGTAAACTTCATAACCCTTGCCGGTCAGGAAGTGAGTCAGTTCTTTGTCCTTGGAGGCACCCCAGTAAGGAAGCTTTGCATAAAGCTTTTCACCGGAGCCCCATCCGAACAGACCGTGAATGAAAATAGTAGGATATTTGTTGGCCATAATGTTCTCCTTTTGCGGGTAAATTAGCCCGCACTTTTATATCAGATACCCTTCATTATAGGCAGTGGTTTGGAAAAAACAAGACGTTTTCTGGACACTTGTACAACTCTGAAAAATTGCAAACTTTAGGGGGGCTGTAAGAAGCTGGAAAAAGGGAAGAAAGGGGACAGAAAAAAGTAAGAAAAAGGTAGAAAAAGAAGAAAAGAAGGGACCGTCGAGGCCCTTCTTTTCTGTCTTTTAACACGTTTATAAAGTTCCTTTTTTAGGAGCGTTTTGCTTTTGCTTAATCTTGCTTCTGCTTATTCTTCCGCTGCCGGAATTGCTTCTGCTTCCGTGGCAGAGGCGGATTCCTGTTCGCCGGCACGCTTTTCGGTAATGAAGTCGTGAATGGAGTTGCTTAATTCTCCGTAAATCTTGAAGTTTTTGCGGAATACAATCATGGAAGCAAGCATCAGAATAGGCGGAACAGCAAATGCAATAATGCCAATGCCGACTTTGGTGCCGGCATTAATGCTGCCACTGGTAATCTGCTGGTTGTAGTTCATCAGGCCAAGACCGCCGAACAGAACCAGGGTCTGGATGGTATAAGCCATCTTTTGCAGGAAGCCCTTCATGGAGAAGGTAATACTTTCATTTCTGGTGCCGTTTTTATATTCGCCGTAGTCTACAATGTCGGCAAGGAAGATGGTCTGTGCCACGAACATGGAAGCAATTCCGGTGGAAGCCAGAATGTAACAGATATCCATGACAATGGTCAGCTTCAGGATAGGTCCAAACAGGAACATGAGCGCGTAGCCGACAATGGCAGAGCCCAGGGAAATGGTATAAATGGATCGCTTAGAGAACCATTTGGACAGGAACGGAATAACAAACAGACCCAGGACGGAACCGATGGTGCCGATGGTCTGGAACAAAGACTGTCCTTTCGGCTGATCCAGAACGTCCGTGAAGTAATAAACAGCGGTGGAACTGGTCAGATACCAGCCGGCGTTAGACAGCATGGCAAATACAATGAAGGTAATCAGCTGGTCATTGTTCTTCAGAACCTGGAAAATCTGTTTCAGGCTGAATTTCTTTTTTTCCTCATAAACCACATTGGTTTCCTTGGTAGAAAGAACACAGGTTAAAGAGAAGAAGACCAGCAGGATGCCGCAGATGATGGCCCATCTGGAGAATCCGGTGGCACTGTAGCCCTTTTCCGTGGTAACACCGGAGGAAAGCAGCGGCAGAACAATCGGGGTGGCAATGGTAATGATGGCCTGACCTAAACCGGAGAAGGTTCTGGCAATGGTGGCCACCAGGTTTCTGTCTTTTTCTTCGCTGGTGAAGGAGGGAACCATGGACCAGTACGGAATGTCGGCCATGGTGTTGGTCATACCCCAAAGGATATACATAACGCCAATATAAATGTAAAGAGGCAGTCCGCTCATACCGAATGAGGTGAACAACAGGGCCAGAACAATGGCGTTACAGCAGGCACCGATTAAAATCCACGGACGGTACTTGCCGAATTTGGTACGGGTGTTGTCTACAATGGTGCCCATCATGGGATCATTAATGCCGTCCCAGATACGGGCAATGGGAGTCAGGATTAGCAGGAAGGCTTCCTTTAATCCAAGCACACTGGACAGGTAGTAAGACAGGAATGAATAAAACATACCATAACTTAAATCCAGTCCAACGGCGCCGATGCCGTAACATAACATGGTCCGGAGGGAAAGCTTTCCTTCTTCTTTTTTACTCATGTAGCTGCTCCTTTAATACAGAATGTCAAAATTGTACCATAAGGGAAGAGAAGAAAACAATGACACTTTGTGCCGAATGCAACGCTTTTTCTTGCACCCGTTCGCTCTTTCTCATACAATAAGAACAGAATGCTTCGGAAACTGCCGGAACGGCAAATTTAGGAAAAGGGAGAAAAGCTATGTCCAAAAAGAAAGGAAAGCCGGAAACCAAACCGGAGGGAAATTTGGAACAGACGCCGGAAAATGCAGGCGTGCAGAAAGAAAAGAAGAAAGGCAGAGGCCGCAAGGCTCTTTCCATTCTGCTGATTGTGCTGGCTGCTTTACTGTGTGTCTTTATTGTGGTTTACAACCTGTTTAGCCGCACCCACGAAGAAGGGGAAGTCTACAGTGAAGAAACCCAGTATGTCTTTACCCCAAATGAAACGGAACAGAAATACCTGCTGTTCTTAGATGACTTTACCGAAGACGAAATTAATACAGACGTCTGGAACGTTCCGGATGGAGTACGCCGCGGGGGCTACTGGTCCGCAGACGAAGCCTTTACCAAAAACGGCTGTCTGGTACTTCGGACAGAGGAAAAAGACGGAAAATATTACATGGGTACCGTAGATACCCAGGGTAAAATGGAAACCGGTTACGGGTATTACGAAGCCCGTCTGTACCAGCCAAAGGCCAGCGGCATTTGGACGGCATTCTGGCTGATGAGCCCGGTTATGGCAGAAAAAGGAACTGCCGATGTAACCGTAGGCGGTTCGGAAATTGACATTATTGAAGCACCGTACTACAACTCGGATCTGGTGCCGAATGACAGTTACCAGTGCGCCGTGCACGTTGGAGACTATGATCGGAGCGGGCCAAACTTCATTTGCAAGGAAAAGACCATCAGTCCGATGACCAATAAATCGCGCGCAGATATTTCCATTTATGACGGATGGCACACCTTCGGCGTAGAGTGGACGGAAGATTATTACCGTTTCTACTATGACCGCCAGCTGGTATACGAAGTAACCGAAAAGGAATACATTTCCCCGCTGACCGCATATTGGAACCTGTCCATTGAATTAAATGGATCTGACGGTGTCCCCGGCGATCCGGCCTTCGTCCTTGCCAAATCAGTCTTCAAGAATCCGGAGGGAACTTTCCCGACAGACTTCCTGGTTGACTATGTGGCCATGTATTCACAGTGCCCATTTTAAACAAAATAAGAGGGACCTTTTTGCTTGACAAGAAGGTCCCTTTGTCTACAATTGAATCAATATCTTTTGCACAAAGTGAGAGGGTTGAAAATGGAAGAAAAGCCGAACTTAGTCAGTAGGGAAGACGCACTAACGGATTCCTTGGAAGAGCTGCTGGATGACCCGGTTGGGGAGCCACTGGATCAACAGCCATCGGACACCCATTTTTATCTTACGTGTGAAAAGAACTGGGTTTATTACACCCTGATCTGCATTGCCGGATTCTTCGGCGCCTATACTTATTTGCTGAAGGGCGGCGTCTTTTGTAATGCCCAGACCGGCAATATTATTTTGCTGGGAATGGCGTTGGGTCAAGGTGAATGGAGCTTGGCTCGCCATTATCTCCTGCCCATTTTTGCCTATCTTTTGGGAACCCTGATGTCGGAACTGCTACCGGATCCGGTAAAGCACAATATCCCCATTCGCTGGGACACCCTGCTGATTGCCATAGAAATGGCAGTAGTTTTGATTATTGGCGTGTTGCCGGATTCCGCACCCATTCAGATTGCGCAGATTGCCATTAACTTTATTGCATCCATGCAATACAACACCTTCCGTCAGGCGGAGGGCACCCCAATGGCAACCACCTTTGCTACCAACCATGTACGGCAGATTGGCATTGGCCTTGCCAATGAAATCCGCCAGCTGCATTCCGAAGATAAGTCCCATCGGGAAAAGCTGAAAAAGCATTTCCTGATGCTGGTCTTCTTCCTTGGCGGTGTTACAGTAGGAACCATTTTCTGCCGCTTAATTTCGGGAAGAGCCATTTTAATTACGTTAATTCCGTTTGCTGTTTTGCTTGGAACCCTGGTTTATGCAGACGTAGCAGATAACAGGGAGAGTTTGGAACAGAAACCATCCGGGCATTAACCGGACATGAAACAGATAAAGTCAGGAAGGTAGAAGGGAAAGTAGCCTATGAATTTATTTGATATCATAGGGCCGGTTATGGTCGGCCCGTCTTCCTCCCATACGGCAGGTGCCGCAAAAATTGGATATGTGGCCCGGAAGCTGATGGCGGAGCCGGTTCGTAAAGCAGAAATTTTGCTTTACGGTTCTTTCCTGGCAACCGGCAAGGGACATGGCACGGATTGTGCCATTGTAGCCGGGCTGCTGGGTATGGAGCCGGATGACACCCGTATTCCGCAAAGCATGGAATACGCAAAGGAAGCCGGCATGGAGGTGCAGTTCGGAAAGGCACACCTGAAGAACGGCCATCCGAATTCCGTTGTGCTGAACTTAGTTGGTGTCAGTGGAAAAACGATTTCCGTAGTTGGGGAATCCCTGGGCGGTTCCCTGATTAACATTGCCAGCGTAGACGGACGGCAGGCCAACTTCTCAGGGGAACGCCCCACGCTGATTGTGCACAATAAGGACATTCCCGGCCGTGTTACCTACATTACCGGAGTGCTTTCCGATTTGTCTATTAATATTGCCACTATGCAGCTGTATCGCACCGGCCGTGGTGGCAACGCTGTTATGATTATTGAGTGTGACGAAGAAATTCCGAAGGAAACACTGGAACTGCTAAAGCAGGAAAAAGGCGTGGAACGCCTGACCTATTACAGTGCAAAGGAGGATTTCTAAATGAGTTACGCTAAATTGTCGGATATTCTCCGCCTTTCCGAACGGGAACAGAAGGATTTCTGGGAAGTGGTTTGCGCAGAAGACGTGAAGGAGCGGGACGTTACCAAAGAGGAATCCTTTGAAACCATGCGCTCTATGTATCTGGCCATGTGCAATGCGGATACACTGTATGATGCCAACGCCCGTTCAGTCAGCCAGCTGTCCGGCGGGGACGGCGCCAAGTTGGAAGCGTTCCGCAAAAGCGGAAACACCCTGGTCGGCCCGTTCCTTGCCAAGGTAATGGAAAAAGCCGTTAAGATGGCCGAGTCCAACGCCTGCATGAAACGCATTGTTGCCGCACCAACCGCAGGATCCTGCGGCGTCATTCCGGCCGTGCTCCTCAGCTTTGAAGAGGAAGAAAAGCGCGCGGAAGATGACATGGTAAAAGCCCTGTTTGTTGCGGCCGGAATTGGCGAAGTAATTGCCGAAAGCGCCAGCATTGCCGGCGCAGAAGGCGGTTGCCAGGCCGAAATCGGCACCGCTTCTGCCATGGCAGCAGGCGCCCTTGCATACCTGCTTGGCGGGGACAACGAATGCATTGTTCATGCAGCCGCCCTGGCCATCAAAAATATGCTTGGACTGACCTGTGACCCGGTGGCCGGCCTGGTAGAAGTTCCCTGCGTAAAGCGGAACGTATCCGGCGCCGTCAACGCCGTCAGCTCCGCCGAACTGGCTATTGCCGGTGTGCGCAGTAAGGTTGCACCGGATGATGTTATAGAAGTTATGCGCCGCACCGGCAACCTGATTCCCGCCTGCCTGCGGGAAACCAGCCAGGAAGGCCTTGCACTAACACCACTAGCCCATAAAGTAAAGCAGCGTATGAAATAAGAAAGCGCATGCAGTAATAAAAAGAAAAGCAGCTCGCCCGGGATTACCGGACGGGCTGTTTTAACGTGTAGGCCCAGGACCGTCCCAGGCGGATTTTTGTTAGCTTTCCCTCTTCACAAAGGGCAGACAATATGCGGGTTGCAGTTGCAGAAGAAACGGAAAGTAGATTCCGGACGACGACGTTTGTAATAAACTCATTTGTCTGCAAGTAGGAATAAATAGTAAGCCACCGCGTATCTGTTTTTGTGGTTCCGAGAGACGAACTTTCCGTAATTTCCGTCAAAGCATCCTGAATGGTACCCAACATAAAAGTAAGAAATCCGGTTGACTCTCCGGCAGCGTTGGATTCATTTATAACGGCATAGTAGTCCTCTTGTCGGTCATGAATTAAGGATTCAATGGGCAACCAGGCAAACATCGGATTCCATTGCGTCAGCAATAGAGTTTGCCAGAGACGACCAACTCGCCCGTTTCCGTCAGCAAACGGATGGATTAGTTCAAATTCATAATGAAACACGCAACTTTTGATTAGCATGGGAAGCGGACTTTCCTTTGTCCATTCCAAAAGGTTTAGCACGGCGTCTGGAACATACTGCGGGAGCGTGCCAAAGTGCAAAACCTGGCCCTTCTGATTTACCACGCCGACGGATTTGGAGCGGAAAACACCGCTTTCGTCCAGCAACTCCTTGGTCATGATGCCGTGGGCATACAGTAAATCCTCTACGCTGTATGGATTCAGGCGAGTCAGGTGTTCATAAATTTCATAGGCGTTTTGAACTTCTTTAATGTCTTTCGGAGGGGCAAGAACCCGTTTCCCGGACAGAACAGCGGTAACCTGATCCAAAGTTAAGGAGTTCTGCTCAATTGCCAGGGAGGAGTATATGCTGCGGATGCGGTTGGTTCTCCGAAGAACCGGGTTTGCAGACAGGTTTTCCGTAGAGCTGATTTGCCCTACAAGCTCTGCTATTTGTGCAACCTCTTTCATAATTTCATCCGTAATTTCAAAGGGTGGATTTTTCATGACTGCCTCCTTCCCTAGGTTGTTTTTGACATTAGAATACCATTTCATCAATCATTTTTCAACGAATTGTGATTGATGAAATGAGGGATGAAAACAGCCCACCCGGTTTTTCGGGTGGGCTGTTGTACCTTAGTGTAACTGTAACTTGTTGATGTTTTCACGGATGTGGGAGCAGCTGTTGTGGAACCCTTGCAATTCTTCTTTTGTTAAATCCAGAGTGTACACTTGCTCAACACCATCTGCGCCAATGACGCAGGGTAGGGAAGAAAAGATGCCTTCTTCTCCGTAATAACCGGTCATGAGGGTGGAAGCGGACAGAACAGCATGTTCATTATGCAGAATTGCCGCGCAGATACGTGCAGTGCAGTTGGCTACAGCATATTCGGTACAGCCCTTGCCTGCAAAGGTAACGTAGCCGCCCTTCCGTGCTTTCTCTTCTACGTCAGCGCGGTCAAAACCGTACTGCTCCGGATATTCCACAGCCAGATCGGAAATCCGCTTACTGGCAATAGAGGCGGATTTCCAGGCGGCAACCTGGGAAAATCCGTGTTCTCCTATCATATAGGCTTCAATGGATTTCGGACTGATATTGGTTACCTTGGAAATTTCCGAACGAAGGCGTGCCGAGTCCAGCCCGCAACCGGTGCCAATAATTTTGGCGGGATCATAATCGGTCAGTTTCCAGATGGCAGTGCAAATGACGTCACAGGGATTGGAAACGTTAATCAAAATTCCGTTAAATCCGGTGCCCAGAACTCTTTTTGCAAAGACTTCTGCAGACTGGGAAGTAGAAAAAAGTTCGCCGTCTCTGTTGGTAGAGCTTAAGGCCACATTCCCCGCACTGTTGATAATAATGTCACATTCTGCAAGATCTTCATAGCGGTCCCCGCAGTTTAAAATGCGGGTATTGTAGGGGACAAAGCTAAGGGAATCATGCAAATCCTGTGCTTCGGAAATGACCTTCTGGTCATGTAGACCACACAGATATAACTCATCTGTAATTCCCTGAAGCAAAAGGCTGTTGGCAACATGTGCGCCAACATGTCCTAACCCAATAATGCCGATTTTTCGTTGTGAGCTCATAATGTATCCTTTCTGTATTTTAGGTATTAAATATCTCTAGAGAATTATACCGCATTTCTTTTTGGGTGTAAAAATGAAGCGTAAATGCAACGAAAAAATTTACGCTTCATTTACGCTTCTTTTACGTTTTACTTTTTGGCACTCTCTTCTAATTCCAGCATGTACTTATCAAAATCAGACAGAAACAGTCGGTCCTGAATTATGCGGTATTTTTCAAATTCAGTTTCTGCTTTAGACTTGGCAATTTCTGCTGTAATTTTTCCCGAATCCTGAAGTACGTCTCGGTCATCTGCCATCAGAAACAGATCCAGACGTTTTGACCAGTCCTCCATTGTCATGGGAATATGCCGTTCGGCACGGTCCTCTGCCAGATCCAGATACGCGGATACAATGCGCTCTAAGGAACGCAATTCCTGGTCATTCAGATAATTTTTTGCAATGCTAACATCACTTTTTACAATTTTTCCGTTTGGGGCGGAGGCCCAGGTAGTAAGTCCCATATGGGGTTTTTCGGCATCTGCACGTTCGTAAATCAGCTCTGCAGCAGTATGCCCGTGTATCGCATAATGCATCTTATTCTGAACCTTTGCAAAAAACTGCTTTGTTGTTTTTGCTGTACGGTCGTAATCAAGCGCAGTGGCATAAATATCAGTTATTTTCTGATAGAACCGGCGCTCAGACAGACGAATTTCACGAATCTGCTCAAGCAGGCGGTCAAAGTATTCTGTGGTAAGCACGGACCCGCCATTCTTCAGGCGCTCATCATCCATGACCCAGCCTTTGATGGTGTAGTCTTTTACAATACTGTTTGCCCATTTGCGGAATTGCACCGCCCGCTCATTATTCACCTTGAATCCGACAGCAATAATCATTTGCAGGTTATAGTGCTTGGTATCCCGTGTGACCTGACGGGACCCTTCCGTTTGAACTATTCGGAAATTCCGAATAGTTGCAGATTTCTCTAATTCACTATCCGCATAAATTTTTTTGATATGTTCATTTATTGTTGGTAAACCAACATCATACAAAGTGGCCATCATCTTCTGCGTCAGCCAGATATTCTCATCCTCATAGCGCATTTCAATACTGTCCTGCTGGTCCCCAACAGAGGCAACATAAGTTAAGTATTCCGCTGCGCTGGACCGGATGGTTACCTCGTCCTTTTTCTTTGCCAACGGAACCGCCTCCTTTCCAAAATATCTCTGTACAAATTATACCGCATTCCTTTTTGTGTGTAAAAAAGAAGCGTAAATGCAACGAAAAAAATTGCGTTGCATTTACGCTTCCACTATTTACAGGGTATATCAGCAGTATTCCACTATCGGTGTTATTTTCTTGCCGGTTTTATCCGCATAGTAGGTAAGCAGAGTGCTGGCGTTACCGGCGGTGCCTACATACAGACCGATATGTGCGTCCACATCCCAGGGTTTTACTCTGGTCCAGGCATCATACCAGCGCTTGCCGGTTTCATCCTGAAAGGCGTCATTTAATAATTTGTTGGCCAGTTGGTCTGCAAGAACTGCGTACCGTTCATCCGGGATTAGCTTAGATGCTTCAATAAAATGCAGTAATACGCCGGAGGCACCGCAGCAAATGCAGTTGTTCCAATAACCGGAGGATTTTTTATAGGGAACCCCTGCTTCAATCAGAGCTTCGGTCAGCCGCTGATAAAAATCCAGATAGGCTGCATCGCCCGTGGCATGATACAGTTCCCGAAGTGCAATTCCGTCGCCGACAGGGCCATGGCAGAAACCAAGGTAACTGACATCGTACTTGTTTTCTTCGCCTTCAAAGTACAGGTAGGGGACAATGGATGCCTTCTCCGTATTGGTTGCAATTGCTTTTAAAAACTGAAAGCCGGCTTTGGCATAGTTCAGATAGGATTCGCCTCCGGTTGCTTCATAATACTTTGCCAGAAGGTAGATGACACCGGCCGTGCCGTGGGCAAAATTGGGAACTACGCCGCCTTTGGGAAGGACGGTGAAATAGACGCTTGGGTCAAACAGGTTAAAGTAGATGGCACCGTCGGATGTTTCCTTCCTTAAGGAAAGGATGGCGTCAAGGGCTTCTTTGGCATAGGCAAGATAGTGGGTGTCGTTAAACTTTTCGGCCAGATAAATCCAATAAGCAATCACACCCCCGTCTCCCATATAATCATAAAACCCGTTCCAGTGAATGCCGGAGGCGTCCTTGACACTCTGGGTATAGGAATCCTCTGCCAGTTGCTTTGCAAAATCAGCATAGCGCTGGTCTTTTGTTATGTCAGAAAGGTAAAGGGCAAAAAATCCCTGCCCGGAAAGGCCGTTGTGAATACCGGGATTGACAACTTCTGCCTTCCTATAGGAGGTAATAAGATAATCAGCGGCGTCCTTTGCTTCTGCCAGATAGGCTTCCTTTCCGGTAATTTCATACAGCTGTAAAAAGAAGTACCCCACACCAGATGCACCTCCATAAAGGGAGGTATCTGTTAAGAAGGAGCTTTCTGTGGAATCCAGGATTTTTCCTTCCGTACCGCTGATTTTCCAACGCTTTCCCAGCTTGTCACTGACTTCCTGCCGTTTAATCCATGCAGCAGTGTCTTCCGCTGCGCGCAGGTAGTCCTCTGTTTCCTCTTTTTTGAAAACTTTTAATTCCTTTACCGCCATGGTGTGCCTCCTGTTTGCAGCGTAGGGTGAACTGCGTCTTGTTAGATTTACTTATATTCGTTGGTAGAAAGATATTTGGTGCCGTCATCGGCCATGATGATGACAATATTCTTTCCGGTATTTTCCGGCCGCTTTGCAAGCTGCGTGGCTACTGCAAGTGCAGCGCCTGCAGACTGTCCTAAAAAGATGCCGTCGGTTCTGACCAACTCCTTGGCTGCTGCATACGCATCGGCTGCGGAGACATCTATAATCTCATCAATTTTTGCGCCGAACTGATTAATCAGCGGGATAATAATCTGTTCCCTAATCTGCAACGGGAATACACCGTCAATGGTATCTCCGGTTTTGTTGTTTTCGTCCAGTCTGGAATGGACATCAGGCTGTACACCGACAATCTGGATGCTTTCATCCTTTTCTTTAAAATACTTGCTGAGGCCGGAAATAGTTCCGCCGGTGCCGCCAAGCAGCACAACAATGTCTACTTTTCCATCCGTGTCCTCCCAGATTTCGGGGCCGGTTGTTTTGTAGTGAGCCAGAGCATTGTGTTTGTTGCTGCACTGATCTGTGTAATAGTAGCCCCGTTCGTCCCCGTAAGCCTTCACATCTTCTTCAATGGCGGAAATGTTAAGGGCTCCGGTTTCCAACATCTCTTTGACTCTTGGGCTGATGTCCGCAAACCAGTACTGTTCCACACCATAGGCCTTAAAGATGTCTACGCGCTCTTTTGAAACACCATTTTCAAGAAAGGTGACAAACTCATGACCCTTTGCATGTCCAAACGCAGCAAGGGCAATTCCCGTGTTGCCACTGGTGTTGTCTACAATGGTCTGCCCATCCTTTAAAAGACCAGCTTTTTCAGCCTCTTCAATCATGTTAAGGGCAGCTCTGTCCTTAATGCTTCCGGATGGATTAAAATACTCCAGCTTTCCCAACAGCGTTGCATTCAGATTGTTTTTCTTTTCATAATTGGTCAGCTCCACCAGTGGAGTATGGCCAACCAGTTCCGTAATACTTTTATAAATCTTTCCCATAGTATGTATCCTCCTTGTATTACCTACCTGCCGGGTAGGTAATTACCTTGAATCCAATTTAGCACAGCTTCCCGTTATTGTCTAACGTGTATACTTTATGGTCAGTTATAGGAAATAGTTATAGCTCTGCCAAAGGGAAATTTGCCAAAAGAAAAAGCACGCGGGGGTTCGCGTGCTTAACGGGTTCCTATAAGGATTTCAGTTGTAAGCGCTTTAATCTTCAGACTGGTACTGTTCCGGAATCAAATTGCTGTAGTAGGCTGTTTTTCCGGACAGCACATCAT
>CAVFBE010000058.1:0-5207 GCA_963620745.1 Muribaculaceae bacterium
CCACGCCACGGCGGTGCCAACATTAAGGTAGTCAACATGATGGAAGACATCAAGTCCAACGTCAGTGACTGGGAAGACGACCGCGAAATTTCCGCTTACCTGAACAAGATCCTGAACAAGGAAGCCTTTGACGGAAGCGGCCTGGTTTACGGTATCGGACATGCGGTTTATACCAAGTCTGACCCACGTGCCAAGGTGTTCCACAAGATTGTGGCACAGCTGTCCCAGGAAAAGGATATGACCGAAGAATTTGCCCTGTATGAACGGGTAGAGCGGCTGGCACCGGATCTGGTTAAGGCTAAGACCAAAAGCCAGAAGAGCCTTTGTGCCAACGTGGACTTCTACAGTGGCTTTGCCTACACCATGCTGGGCCTGCCACGGGAACTGTATACTCCTATTTTTGCAATTTCCCGTATTGCCGGCTGGAGCGCACATCGCATGGAAGAAATCATTTCCCATGGCAAAATCATTCGTCCTGCTTACCGTTACGTCGGCAGCCCGAAGGAATACATTCCCATGGAAGAACGAAAGTAAGTCAGAAACAATCAAAAAGACCGTTACAGAAATTTCTGTAACGGCCTTTTCTTTTTATTTTGTTCTGATGACCGGGGGAGCTACTTTGCAGTTTTACTCCGCAGCGGTAGAAGAGCTTGTGCTGGTTGTGCTGCTGGTAGAGATGGTGTAATCATCATCTTCACCACCCCAGGGAAGGCCACCAGAACTGGTAGGTTCCGATGTTGCAGGTTCTCCCCATACTTGCAGCTGGCACTGGGTACCCTTGTCATAGGACTTTCCGACAATCAGGTTGGCGGAAGCAACGGTGCCGGAGGAATTGTCTCCGGTGTTTGGCTTTTCTACTTTAACAACGGTAAATCCAAGTCCTTCCAGTGTGGCTTTGGCTTCGTCATAGGTTTTGCCTTTGACATCTACCATGGTAATTTTGTCAGTGCCCTTGGAAATGGTCAGGGTAATGGTGGCTCCCTTTTGAACGGAGTTGCCCTGGCTTGGACTTTGGTCAAGGATAACACCGGCTTCTGCGTCGTCATCCGTCTTGTATTTAACATTGAAGGTGAAGGAGTCTCCGTACTGGGACTGAACAACTTCATAGGTCTGACCAATGAAGTTCGGGACATCTACAGACTCTTCCTCATCTGTGTTGCCGGAATATTTGGTGCAGGCAGCAATGCCGCCAAAAATCAGACCAAAGACCAGAAGCACAGCCAGAATGGTGACAATGACAATCTTGGCGGTCTGACTGCCTTCGGAGCTCTTCTTTTTGGGCTTTGGTTCTTCCTGCTCCGGTTCCTGAACAGAGTCATCTTCCACCATAGAGGCGGTATAAGGATTGGCCTGACCGGCATACATACGGCGTTTTCTGGCCTTTTCTTCTTCCCGGAATTGGTTGGCCATGGTGGCTACGCGGGAACCATCCAGTTCGGCACGGAAGGTGTCAATAGAGCGTGTCCGGTCTTCCGGATAAACCTGTAATGCATTAACCAGTGCGTAAATAACGTGCTCCGGAAGCGTTTCCGCAATGCTGGCCGGGATTTTCATGGTGTCCCGCTCCATACGGATGGAGGCTTCCACCGGCGTCTTTCCGGTCAGGGTGCGATACAGCACTGCCGCAAAGGAATAAATGTCCGTCCACGGGCCGGCGGCGGATTGCAGGCCAAGCTGTTCAATGGGAGTGTATCCCGGGTAAACTTCCGTGGCCAGTCCGCTGTTAACGGTACGGGTTTCCGGAAGACAGAAGCCTGTAATGTGAAGCTTATGGTCCGGATAAACCATTAAGGTGGCGGGAGAGATACCCCTGTGAATAATGCCGGCAGAATGCAGGTTGGCCAAAGTGGACAGCACCGGCATAAACATAACGCGGGCTTCATTCCAGGAAAGGTAGCCGTTCTTGCTGCTTAACAGGTAGTCCCGCAAAGACTGGGAACCATCCACGTATTCGGAAACAGCGTAAACGGTATTGTTGTCTTCAAACAGATCCAGTGTCTGTACCAGAGCGGACAGGCCCTGCATCTTCTGTAATTTACTCCATAATTCCGTAAAGGATCCTTTTAAAATGGCAAATTCGGTTTCTTTTCCGCTGCGCACTTCCAAAGGACTTTCCGTGCCATGGCGGCTAACCACCCGGCCCGGGAAAAATTCATGGAGCAGAACGGCCTTTTTTTGCAGCATGTCAAAACCCATATAGGTAATGCTGTCCCCGTTGGTATCCAATGCTACACCGACCAGATACTTTTCTCCGACAACGGAGCGCATGGGCAGGTAGGGCGGCAACTGGGACGCCTTATCTTCCCGGAAATGGCAGTGCGGACATTCATGCTGGAATTGCTGGAAGTTATTATCCGGCTCCTTCATGCAGCGCATGCACAATTTTTCGTATGACATAGAGATCTCCTTAATTTACAGAATAACCTAAACTAATTATACCTGATTTTACCCCTGACTTGTAGTTACAATCGTGTTACCATTCGTTCCGGCCGTCCTCTTCCAGGCGATGTAGTAGCCTTCAATTTTTTGCAAAGTCCATATTTTGGGACCAGATAAAATTGAAAAAGAACATTTGTGTTGACATTGTGAAAGGGGCGTGTATAATAAAAGCATAGACAGAAAACAAATGTTCGGTTGGGGGGTAATTCATATGCCGTTTGCCATAAAAGTAATCTTAGAACTTGGTGCCATTTTCGCTTTGTTATATGGCTTTTATCATGAAAAAGAAGTCATTGCTTTTGAAGACCGTCTTCTGGCCGCATTCCGCTCCGGAAAGGAACAGAAGAAGGTACAACAGCACACGGTTGTATCTGCATATCCGGAAGAAGAAGCTTCTTATGACGAACGGGAAGCCAGAGCACTGGAAGCCGAAGCCAACCGTCGTGCTGCCGCTGCATTAAAGGCAGCAGAAGAAAGAAAGGCTGCCAGAAAGCAGGCTGCCCGGCAGAACGCACAGCGCAAAGCCTATGCACAGGATGCTTCTTTTGTAGCGTAATAACATAATATTGTTGGTACCCGGTGCCCTGTCGCCCATTTGCACCGGTGTTATACTCCAAGGTAATTTACCAAACGGAAAGCCCGGGTCATTGACCCGGGCTTTTTGTTTGCTTGATTGTTTACAGAAGTGCATCGGCATCTTCCGGGTTTTCCCAGTTGTGCCATACGTTCTGAACGTCATCGTTGTCTTCAAACATTTCAATCATCTTAGCCATGTTCTTTAAGGATTCTTCATCCGTTAATTTGACATAGGTAGATGGCACATATTGTACTTCTGCGGTAGAAAACTGATAACCGGCAGCTTCTAAACTGTCACGAACGGCACCAAGATCATTCATGCTGGTACGAATTTCAAAGACGTCTTCGTCAT
Source organism: Muribaculaceae bacterium (assembly GCA_963620745.1). GTDB lineage: Bacteria > Bacillota > Clostridia > Oscillospirales > Acutalibacteraceae > RUG420. Next base: position 3,368 of record CAVFBE010000058.1, read on the forward strand.
CTGACAGGAAGTCTTCTGCACCGGCTTCCAGTGCTGCTTCCATCAGCTTTTCTTCGTCTACTTCGTTTTCGTCTTCATCTTCTTTGTCAATTAAGATGACACCACAGCGATCAAACAGAAAAGAAACGCAGCCGGACTGGCCCATGTTTCCGCCGTATTTGTCAAAGTAATGGCGGACATCTCCGGCAGTACGGTTTTTGTTGTCCGTCAGGGTTTCTACAATAACGGCAATACCGTTTGGACCATAACCTTCGTAGATGTTTTCAATGTAGTTGTCGGCTTCGCTGCTGCCGGCGGCTTTTTTGATGGCCCGTTCAATGTTGTCTTTCGGAATGTTGGCTGCATTTGCCTTGGCAATGCAGTCCTTTAATTTAGAGTTGGAAGATGGGTCCGGACCGCCCTGCTTAACAGCAACGGCAATTTCACGGCCAATCTTGGTGAATACTTTGGCGCGGGCTGCGTCATTGGCGCCCTTCTTGCGCTTAATGGTACTCCATTTGTTATGTCCTGACATAGCGTTTTAGCCCCCAAAATGGATTATTCTTAACAATTTTGTTTCAAATACGGGAAATATTATACAAGGGAATCAGATTCTTGTCCATGATAAATGGCTTGGAAGAATTCCCGCAGGCGGTCCAGCTGACCGGTTAAATAAAGATACCCGAACAGGGCCTCAAAGCCGGTGGCAGCATGGTACGCGGCACTGCTTTTATTTTTTGGCGTGTGATGCGTTTTGGCGTTGCGGCCCCGGCGGTAAATTTCAGCCTCCTTCTCCGTTAGGAGAGGAGCCAGTAATTCCGCCGCAGCCTGCTGTGCGTCTGCATTTACGTATTTGACTTTTGCGCTGTGCAGATCCGCAGTAGGACGCTTTCCTTCGGAGACCAGGGCTTCCCGTACAAAAAGCTCATATACGGTATCTCCAAGGAAGGCCAGGTCCAGCATGGAAAGCGTATTCGGATCTGCCTCCGTATCTAAAAAGCGGTTCATAACGGCTCCTTTAGGAAACGTATTCAAATTCAATATCGTACAGAACAACGGTGTCTCCGTCTTCAATGCCGCGGTTAATCAGTTCCTGATTAATGCCGGAACTGTTCAGGACACGCTGCAGATACTGTAAGGATTCATAGTCGTCCAGATCTATCTGATTCAGAATAGGAATCAGCCAGTCCGCTTCCACAAAGAACATGTCGTCTTCTACGGTCACCTTGAAGCCGCGGTCTTTCTTCTTTTCCAATACTTCCAGCGGAATTTCTTCTGCTTCATATTGCTTGATAGGAGGAAGGGTGGCCAGTTTGGCTGCAACGGCATTCATTAATTCTTTGGTGCCTTCCTTAATAGGAGCACAGATGCTGAAGTATTCGTAGCCAAGGCCTTTTACGTAATTTTTGAAGGCTTCAATCTGTTCGTCTGAAGCCATATCAATTTTATTGCCGGCTACAATCTGCGGCAGGTTGACCATGTCCGGATTAAATTTTGCCAGCTCTTCGTTAATGGCGTTGAAGTCGGTAATGGGATCCCGTCCTTCGGAACCGGCAACATCTACAATGTGCACCAACAGGCGGCAACGCTCTACGTGGCGCAGGAATTCGTGGCCAAGGCCAACGCCGTCAGCGGCGCCTTCAATTAAGCCCGGAATGTCGGCCATAACGAAAGAGGAGCCTTCGCCCATGGAAACAACACCCAGAACAGGGGACAGTGTAGTAAAGTGGTATTCTGCAATTTTCGGCTTTGCCTGGCTGACAACGGAAATCAGGGTTGATTTTCCGACTGAGGGGAAGCCGAGCAGGCCGACATCCGCTAACAGCTTTAATTCCAGCTGTAAGTCCCAGGCTTCTCCGGG
>CAVFBE010000059.1:0-41745 GCA_963620745.1 Muribaculaceae bacterium
CAGCATTGGAACGGCAACCGGAACCAGACTGGTGTTCCGGTGCGGACGCAACTGCGGGTTAACAATACCAAGAGCGTTGCAGGAAGCATTTAAGCACTCTGCCGGGTCACAGCAGCCACGGATTGGATAGTCAGCAATGTCCAGCATATCCTGGCCACAGCATTTACCCATAACCATAATCCGCTTGCCGGAGTTCTGGATGTCTTCTTTGGTGTACGGCTTACCATCGCAGTCAAACCAGTAACGCTGGCCGTCAATGGGAACACCGTGTCCTTCTACTACAATCAGGTCCGGGTTCTTTGGTTGTGCCGGGCCATACAGACCGGAAGCAAAGCCCATACCAATAGAGGAAAGGCAGCCGCCAACGCAGGCCTGTTCCAGAGCAAACGCCTGGTCTGGAGTAACGTTGTTCGGATCTGTAATTTCCGGAGCACCCGGAAGGGTATGTCCGGCAACAGCTACAACTGCCGGGAACTTATCATGTAATTCACCGCGCATTAAGGACGGGCAGGCCGGACGGAACGGGGTTACCCGTACGTTGCCGACAATTTCCACGTCAGGATCTCCGAAGCCGCGGATATCTGCTTCCTGAATCAGCTTATTTTCATCCGGATTGAAGCCCATCATGTAGGTGGTAATCCGGTCTGCTTCTACCGACTGGTTGGAAGCTACAATCATGTGAACATCTACCGGGTCAACCGGAGCCGGAGTGTTGCCTTCGCCGCCGATGATACCGTCAATAACGGTCAGGTTCGGCTTGAACAGATACAGCATATCCGCCAGTTTTCCGTTGATGTCGTGGGTGTGGTTCCGTTCCCGCAGGAAGTACGGAATGGTACCCATGGCGTTCTTGAAGCCCAGGGTAACACCGGTGTAGATGTTGGTCTTCATCTTTGGTACGGAAATGTAGAAGGCCTTGCCTTTTACAATGTCATCAAAGGTATCCGGAATCAGGATTTCCTTCATGATTTTGGCCTTCGGCAGCATGTACCGTACTACCGGACGGCGTTCCAGCGGAACCAGCTGGGTGTTGTAATATTTTGCGATGTAGTCATAATGCGCAATTTTAAAAGAGGCCGCTGCCGGGAACGGCTTACCGGAGGATTCCGCAATAATAATGTTGGGGTTATAATCCTTTACCCAGTTAACAACCGCTTCAAACACACGCGGGTCAGTGGTTTCCGGGAAGTCAGTTTTTCCGTCTTTATCATAGAAACCGGAGTTATGGTATACATCTACCAGGTTCGGTTTAATGATAACCTTTTCATATTTTGCCATTTCTTCTGCAAACTGAGTCCGTTCATTCAAATCATCCAGTGCAGCAAAAACGGTTTCACGAATTGCCTTGACGTCTTCTCTGTTGAAGTAGTCATAGGTGCCGTAATTCTTCGGAAGCGCTACGAAGTCATGGGAATAATCCAGCTCCGGAGCATCCTTCAGAATGACATAACTTTTTGCCATGGGAAATCCTCCTATTCATTCACTTATACATCCCAGTAACAGGAAAGCCTTTCGTTCCTGTTACAAATAGCACAACTATTGTATCACACGGACTTACGCCTTCGGCAGTAGAAAGTCAAAAAGGGCCTTCCAAACAGGAAGGCCCAAATTTGTTGGTTTTGCTTAGTTGTTTCTTTTTACATATGCTCCGGCACGCTGATTTTCAGCATGGTCAGCACGTTTGCCAGCGTATTTTTTACGCACATGCACAGATACAGACGGGCGCGGCTGAGGGCTTCGTCTTCCGTGTTGACACGGCAGGCATTGTAGAACTTGTGAAACAGGTTTGCCAGGGTAATGGCATACCGGGTAATCCGTGCCGGATCATAGGCCTTGGCGGCCATAATAATTTCGTCTTCCAGGTTGGACAGATGACGGATTAATTCCCGTTCTTCCGGTTCCTTCAGCAATTCCAGTTCTGCAGCGGTGGCTACTTCCGGTGTTTTTCCTTCTTCTGCAAGCTTGCGAAGAATACTGCAGATACGGGCGTGGGCATACTGGCAGTAATAAACCGGGTTCTGACTGGACTGCTCTACGGCCAGATCCAGATCAAAGTCCATCTGGCTTCCGGCTTCCCGCATGTTGAAGAGGAAGCGGGTGGCATCAATTGGGATTTCTTCCAGTAAGTCTACCAGAGTAATGGCCTTTCCGGTCCGTTTGGACATCCGGACTACTTCTCCGTTACGGGTCATGCGTACCAGCTGCATCAGGACAACGTCTAAGCGGTCTCCACCGACACCCAGGGCTTCCAGCGCACCTTTCATACGGGCTACGTGACCGTGGTGGTCTGCGCCCCAAATGTCAATGGCCTTGTCAAAGTTACGGGTTACCAGCTTGTTGTAATGGTAGGCAATGTCGGCTGCAAAGTAGGTCGGGTTTCCGTTCTGGCGAACCAGAACGTCATCCTTCAGATCCAGTTTGTCAATGTCTTCCTGGCTCTTGCCTTGCTTCTGCAGGATTCCGGTCTGAATTTCTTTGTTCTTATACCAAAGGGCGCCGTCCTGTTCATAGGTCAGGCCCTTTTCAGTCAGCTTTTGAATGACATCCTTTACAGCTCCGCTTTCATGCAAGGTGCTTTCTTTAAACCAGGTGTCATAGTGAATGCGGTATTTTTCCATGGCAGCGTGCATGGCCTGAATGTTCTTCGGCAGTGCAAAATCTACCAGAGCGGCCCGGCGCTCTTCCGTGGAAGCATCCTTATACTTGTCTCCGGTTTCCGCAATAAAAGCTTCTGCCAGAACGCGGATATCTTCCCCGTGATAGGAATCTTCCGGCAATTCTACGGCCTCTTCCCCAAGGAAGTGCTGCTGATAGCGAATATCCAGGGACAGGGCAAACTTGTCAATCTGGTTGCCGGCGTCATTAATGTAGAACTCCCGTTCTACGTAGTAACCGGCGTAGTCCAGGACGGCAGCCAGACAGTCACCCAGGGCGCCGCCGCGGGCGTTTCCCATGTGCATGGGCCCGGTCGGATTGGCGGAGACAAACTCTACCAGCACCCGTTTGCCTGCGCCAAAGTCCGACCGGCCATAGGCGTTGCCGGACTCTGTAATTTCAAGCAGGATGTCTGCGTAATATTGATCATTTAAGAAGAAGTTCATGAAGCCGGGTCCGGCAACCTCTGCTTTTGCAAAGTAGGTGCCTTCCAGCTGCAGGGCCTCCGCAATCAGGGAAGCCGCCTGCCGCGGCGCCATCTTGAACAGTCTGCCGTTTACCATGGCAACGTTGGCAGAAAAGTCACCGTTGTCTTTGTTGGCGGGAACTTCAATTTGGAACGGGGCTAATTCCCCTGCCGGAAGGGTTCCTTCCGCTTGTAATTTGCAAATGGCATCCGTCAGTGCACCATGCAGCTGCTCTTTGGCCAGGCGTACGGTTTTGGACATTAGAAGATCTCCTTTACGGTAATGCGAAGCTGATTGGTGGACACCAGCTCGCCATCAAAATCTAGGGTATAGGTTAAAGAAAGGGTGCCGCCGAAGGCGCTCATTTCCGAGTGCACTTCCGAGGCATAGATTCCCATCATAACCGTGCCATACGGGGTACTGTAATGGCACAGATGGCGGACCCCTTCCTCCATGGTCATTTCTGTGGTCATGGAACCGGTCCGGCAAATGGTAACGCGGTCTGGTTCCGTTACATGAACACGGGTTTTGCACCCGGCAAGGATGCCGTCTTCATCATCATATTCAATAATGTAACGGCCGGCATGATACCCAAGGCGGCCGAACAGGAGCACATCATCTGTGTCTATTTCCCCGTTGGTTTCATGCACGTTGTATAACTTAATCTGGAAACGGCGTTCCTTAGACTCCGTCATGGGTCAGCTCCATTTCTCCTGGGCGAGTTGCAATAAGCGGTCCAGCAGGTCCGAATACGGTAACCCAGCCGCTTCCATCATTTTCGGGTACATGCTGATATTGGTAAAGCCCGGAATGGTGTTGATTTCATTAAACAGGACTTTGCCGTCCTTCTTGGTTACAAAGAAGTCTACTCTGGAGAAGCCGGTGCATCCCAGGGCCTTAAAGACTTTTTTGGCCTGCGCCGCTACTTCCCCGCGGGTTTCTTCCGGAACCAGGGCCGGAATATGCAGTAAGCTGGCGGCATTATCATATTTGGCGTTGTAGTCATAGAATTCGTTGGCCGGGGTAATCTGGCCAACCACGCCGTTTTGCAGGTCGTCATTTCCAAGAATGGAGCACTCTACTTCAAAGCCGTCTATGAAGGCTTCAAACAGGACACGGCTGTCATGCTGCAGTGCCAGCTGCAAAGCGCCTTCCAGTTCTTCCCGGTTGTGCGCTTTGGTAATGCCGACCGAAGAGCCGGCGTTGGATGGCTTTACAAAGATAGGGTAGTCCAGCGTCTGTTCAATGTCGTCCAGACCCTTTAAGCCGTTTTTGTATTCATACTCTGTCAGATAGTCCCAGTCCGCCTGCGGAATCTGCACGCGGTCTGCTACCATGTTGGTAAAGATTTTATCCATGGATACGGCGGAGGAGGTCATGTCACATCCTACAAAGGGGATGCCGGCCAACTGGAACAGGCCCTGGATGGTGCCGTCTTCTCCGTTCTTTCCGTGCAGTACCGGGAAAGCAACGTCTATGCGAATGTTCTCCGCACCGGTTTCCCGCAACACCGTAATTCCGTGAATGCTTCGGTCCGGAGAAACAAAAGCCTTTGTTTTCTTTTCCGAGTTTACCCACTGATCTTCCGGCAACAGGTCCACTGCGTCCTCATAAAGATACCATTCGCCCTCTTTGGTAATTCCCATCAAAAACAGGTTATAACGGTCTGCTTTCAGATTGGAAATAACGGATGCGGCAGACACAACGGAAACGTCGTGTTCACTGGAAACGCCGCCGAAGAGGATTAAGACATTTTCCATACCAATTAATACCTCCTTTAATGCTCTGACTATCTTATCACACCGCCCATGGCTTATCAATTGAAAATCTTAATGACAAAGACCGGCAGATATGCTAAAATGGCCCTGATTTGTAACCTGTTACATGCACGGAGGAATACCATGGTAGAAAAGAACGTTGCAAAAGAAGCACTCCTGAAAGCACTGGACGGCACCCTGTCTGCTGCAGGGCTTTCCCTGTCCGCAGAAGAGTCCTCAGATATCCAGGCTGTTTATCAAGGAGAAACCGGTTCTCTTTGCATTACCTTTGAAGATATTGTCATTACTGTTTCCGGTACCAAAGACGACAAGGAAAAGGAAGTTTCCCGCACCCTGTTTGAACCGGAAAGTGACTCCTGGACCAACAAGGACACCCTTTCCACAGCTGCCGACTTAGCTGACAGCATTGCCTCTTTCTTTGGCGTGGAAGCGGTTTCTGTTGCCACCACAGATAAGAAAGCCGGCGGCAACGGCAAAAAGCAGGAAAATAAACCGGCTGCCCAGCCGCAGAACACACCAAAGAAAAGCAAAAAACAGAAGGCTGAATCGCCCGCCTATGATGCCATTCATCTTGCCTACCGCATGGAAGTCATCTTCCCGCAGCTGGCCGGTCTGGCACAGGAAAACCTGGAACAGTATGGAGAATTCCTGGCGGAAGAATATTTTGAAACCAACGTTAATCCGCTGATTCTGGAAACCCTTAAGAAAAATGACCGCCAGACCCTGAAGAAAATCTTCAAGACCCTGAACAGTTATTATGAAGAAGGGGAAAAGGACACCCAGTCCCTGGTTGCCGTTACCATCCTTGGCATGAACATGGCAAAGGATCCGGCAGTAGACGAAGCTGCCGCAAGCTGGCTGGACGAAGACCTTGGCCCGGCAGTAAAGGAAATTGTAGCCTTCCTGAAGAAAAACGCCGGCCAAAGAGCCATCAAGAAATACCAGAACCCGAAGCCGTACAAGGAATCTGCTTTCCACAAGCTGAAAAGCCGCTTCTCTAAGGGCTTCAAGGACAAATTCGGTGACCCGTCCCAGATGATGCTGGATGCCCAGTCCATGCAAAACATGAACCGGTAACCGCAACCGTCCACCCAAATTACGTCAGAATGAAAACCCGCATGTCACGTTTCCTGTGTCCTGCGGGCTTTTTGTTTCTGTCTTTGTTCTTTCTGCATAATGTTGCCAAACTTTGAATTTCCACTGGTTTTGCTACCATTTTCCTTTGCTTTAAGGTAGAATGGACAGTGGTTTAGTCCGCACTAGCCCTACTTTAACGAAAGGAACCAAACTCCTATGAAACGTTTTTGTTCCCTTATCTTAGCCCTTTGTCTGCTGGCCGTTACGCTGTTTGCCTGTGCCTGCGGAAAAGAAAAGGAGCCCGCCGAACCCAATACCGTTACCATTACCTTCCCGGAAGGATATACCATTACCCAATATGCCTCGCTGTTAGAAAAGAACGGCGTCTGCAGTGCTTCTGATTTTATGGATGCCTGCAAAACTATTCCGGAAGGATATGAAGAGCTCCTCAGCGGTACCTCTCAGGACGGACGGGTTTTTGCTCTGGAAGGATATTTGTTCCCGGACACCTATGAGTTTTATAAGAATGAAAGCGTCTCCAGTGTTCTGGCCCGCTTCTTAAAAAATACCCGCTCCAAGCTTGGCACGGATACTCTGGCCCAGGCAGAAGCCCTTGGCATCAGCGTAGACCAGCTGCTGACTTTTGCCTCCGTTATTCAGGCAGAATGCAGCATTGCTTCCGAAATGCCACACGTAGCTTCTGTGTTCCATAACCGCCTGCAGTCTTCGTCGTTCCCTTATCTGGGAAGTGACGTAACTCGCCAGTACATAGAGCAAAAAATGAAAAGTTACATTACCACCTGCAACGAAACCACACCGGGCACCTATGACTACAACACCCTGTTCGGCAACTACTGCACCAATGACAGTTACACCTACAAGCGGTCCGGCCTGCCCCTTGGTCCGGTCGGCAACCCCGGCTCCGAAGCCATTGCCGCGGCGCTGAACCCCAGCACCACTTCGGACTACTACTTCTTTACGGATGCCGACGGTGGCTTCCACTACTATACCAATTACAAAGACTTCCAAACGGAATGGAATACCAAATATAAGCACTAAAGGAATCCCAAACATGAAAAAACTGATTTCCTGGAACGTCAATGGCATTCGTGCCTGTGTCAAGAAAGGTTTCTTAGAAAGCTTTCAGGTACTGGACGCCGACGTATTTGCCCTGCAGGAAACCAAGCTGCAGGCCGGCCAGCTGGAGCTGGATTTGCCCGGATATCATCAGTACTGGAATTACGCCGAAAAGAAAGGCTATTCCGGCACTGCTGTCTTTACCAAAGAAGAACCCCTTGCCGTCTTTTACGGACTGGACAGTCCGGAGCATGATTGTGAAGGGCGAGTTATTACCCTGGAATTTCCGGAGTACTTCTTTGTTACCGCGTATGTTCCCAATGCGCAGGACGAACTGCGCCGCATAGATTACCGTCTTCGCTTTGAAGACAAGCTGCGGGATTACCTCTGCTCTTTGTCCAAGGACAAGCCGGTTGCCTATTGTGGGGATCTGAATGTGGCGCATCAGGAAATTGACCTGAAGAACCCTAAGCCCAATGTGGGACACCCCGGCTTTTCTGATGAAGAGCGCAGCAAATTTTCCGAACTGTTGGACGCCGGTTTTACCGACTCCTTCCGTTATAAATATCCGGACGTAACCGGTGCCTATTCCTGGTGGTCCTACCGTGCCAAGGCACGGCAGAACAATGCCGGATGGCGCATAGACTACTTTGTGGTTTCCAATTCCGCCAAAGACAAAATTGCGGATGCCAAAATTCACGCGGAAATCCTGGGGTCTGACCACTGCCCGGTAGAATTAGATTTCAATATTTAGCAAACACACTTTACGCGAAAGGACCTTTTTATCATGAGTAACCTTGTTATTACCACTGACTCGCCTACGGACATTGCCCCAAGCAAAGCAGAGGCATACGGTATCGGTATTATCCCGCTCCACGTAAACCTGGACGGAAAAGATTATAAAGACGGCCAGTCCATCACTAACCAGTTTATTATGGACACCTACCGTCAGAAGAAAATTCTGCCAAGCACCTCTGCCGTTGCCGTTGCAGAATATGTTGATTTCTTCGGTGCTTACCTGGAAGAAGGAAAGACCGTTATTCATATTGCCTTTAGCTCCGGTGCTTCCTGCACCTACCAGAACGCCTGCATTGCCGCAGATGACCTGAAAGAAAAAGGCACGGTACACGTCATTGACTCCAAAGCCCTTTCCGTAGGTACCGCTGTGGTTGTTTATAAAGCCTGCAATTTACTTGCCTCCGGTGCAACAGAAGAAGAACTTTTAAAGGGCATTCAGGACTACATCGCCAGAGTAGACAAGACCTTTGTCATTACCTCTTTGGAATTCCTGAAACACGGCGGCCGTTGCTCCGCAGTAGAGGCCTTTGGTGCCAACCTGTTGAAACTGAAGCCCTGCATTGACATGGTAGACGGCAAAATGGAAGTTATTAAGAAGTTCCGCGGATCCGACGAAAAAGCCTACCTGGCCTATCTGGCCGACCGGATTGCGGAAGCCGGCAGTTATGATGACTCGCTGGCCTGTGTTTCCTCCGTACTGGTTCCGGAATCCACTTTGGAAAATGTGGTTTCCGTGTTAAAAGAAGAATATCATTTCAAGGAAGTTGTGCTGTCCGAATGTGGCTGCGTTATTGCGGCCCACGGTGGCAAGGGCGCACTTGCCCTCAGCTTCTTAAGAACGTAAAGGAGATCTTACTATGATCCAACATAAGAAAGCAGTTGCTGTCCTGATGGCGCTACTCTTGCTGCTGACCTGTGCTTTCCCGGCCTTTGCTGTGTCGTCAAGCACCTCTTCCGGTAGTACGTCCGGCTCCGGTAGTTCCAGCTCCGGTAGTTCAGACTCCAGCAATTCTGACAGCGAAGAGGATACTTCCCCCATTACGGAAATTACCGCCAGCTTCAGCAACCCGAACGGCCGCGTTCTCAGCGTTGCCAAGAACGGGGACTACCGCAATTATCCGGAAGACTCCCTGGTGGCCCTGGAAGCCAGCATTGAAATGGGTGTGGATGTCATTTCCGTTTCCGTGCAGCAGACCAAAGACAGCCAGCTGGTGTTAATGGAAGATGAAACCCTGGACCGGATGCTGATTGCCAGAGACAGCGGCTCCTCCGCCAGTGGGAATGTTTCTTCCTATTCCTTAAGCGAGTTACAAACCAACTTTTACCTGCGGCAGGGCCGCGGTGGCAGTCAGAGTTCTACTACCAAGACAACGGTAGCCTCTTTGGAAGAAGCCATTAAGGAAACCAAAGATCACTGCATGCTCTTTATTACAAATGGTTGGCAGTATGCAGATGCCATTAACAGTCTGGCTCGCAGTGCCGACGCCTGTGACACCATCATTATCGGCGGTGCCACTGATCCTTCGGCCATCAGCTCTTTCCTGAAAGAGAATGACTCCCCGGTTTGTCATATTGCTGCAACTTATAAGGATAAGACCAACAAGACAAAAGCCAAGGACTTTACCACTTCCGCGCTGAAAGCCGGAGCGGTCATGATCCTTTATGAAACCTCTAAAAGCTCCTCTGCCGTCTTCAAAAGTGCCAACACCAAAGCACTGAAGGATGCAGGCCGTGCCATGATCAGCTTCACTGACACAGATCTGTGCGGCGGATACCGAGACATGCAGACGGACTGGGAAACCTTAATTGACAGCGGCTTCAGTGTCCTTGAAACGGATTACCCGAAGGCTCTGGCAGATTATCTGTCCATGGTAGAAGATTATCGTTCTGACATGACGCGTCTGATTACCGCCGCTCAGAGTCTGAACACGGTCAATTACTCCCGTTCCACTAAGAAGGCCATCAACCAGGCCTTGGAACCGGCTTTGGAATTGTCCGGTATCGGTGCTCTTAGCCTGAGTAAGACCGTAGAAGTCCGCTACAACTTACAGGAAGTCATGGACTCCATTGATCAGACCGGAGAAGCCACCTATCACGCAAAAGTGAAATGGTGGGTTGTTCTCCTGATTATTCTGGGTTCTCTGCTTCTGTTAGCCGTTCTGGCTATCCTTGGATTACGCTTCTTCAACAAGCGGAAATCCGCAGAATATAAGAAGCGGCAAAAGTTTAAAAACCGCTTTCGCGCCCAGGCGGAGGCCAATCTGAATGAAATGGCTGAACGCCTGCCGGATCAGGAAGACTTTTCCGAGCCCACCTCGGAAGCCGAGGCCATGGCTGCCGAAGCGCTCCGCCGGGAACAGGAAAGCCTGAGCAACAAGCTGAACCAGAAGATGCACTCCGGCAAGGAGGCCATTGACCAAAAAACCGCAGCCCGCAAAGAACAGCGCGAAGCCAAAAAGGCGGAACGCCAGGCAGCCAGGGAGGCCGCCCGGGCAGAGAAAGCGGCACGGCTGGCCGCAGACGAAGCGGCAGCAGCGGAAGAAGCTGCTGTGGAAGCGGAATCAGCGGTAGACCAGTTCTCCGTCCCACCTGATCCAGCCCTGGTATCGGATGCACCGGCAACCCCGTTCCAGTTCATTAATTTAGATGAGCCTGTCCCAACTGCACCGTCACCTCTTTCTGATACGCAAAGTATCCCGCAGGTACAACCGCAGACTGCCGCTGACGTCAGGGCCAGCGCAGAAGCTGATATTAACAGCATTGTAGAAAACGAGCTTCCCAAACGGCAGATTCCAACTGCAGCGCCTTCTGAACCGGAAGTGCTGCCCGCTGCTCCGGTAGCGGAAGACGAACAGTCTGTTACCCATTAAATCAAGCGTTCGTTAACCAGCAAAAGGGTCCGCTACATGCGGACCCTTTTTTAACGTAAAAAACAGCCGACTGGAATATCCAGTCGGCTGTCCGCTTTTGCATATGAAATTCTACTCTGGGATTTTCCCATTCATAACCAGAACGTTGTCTGGGCTTAGCCCTCTGATCAGTTAGGGCTAAATTTAAATGCCCCATACAGGAAGTACGGGGCATTTCATGTTACTAAAATTCTCCGTAGTAATTAGCCAAGCAGAGACTGGATGGTCTTGTTCAGATCTCCAATAGCGCCGGATACGGCATCAACGGTATTTTCATCTACCAGAGCATCGGTAATCTTGGCACCGGCATCAGCAATCTTTGCAACAGAGCCGATGGTGTTAGACATCATGCTGGAGATGGTATCCATGTCAATTCCCATGCCGCTGAGGAGGCCGTCAACACCGCCGCCAAGCAGGCCGTCAAGGGAACCGAGCAGACCGGAAAGATCAATACCGCCCATCATGTCAAGCAGCATGTCAAGCATTCTTACTACCTGGCTCATGAGGATTGGAAGGTACGTGGTGGTTTCGGTCATTGCGGTAAACATAATGTTCATGCCGTTAAGCACGTTCTTCAGGAACGGAAGAACTACTCCCATTAACGGTTCCTGATAAGAAACCAGCAGCCAAGCAAGAATTCCGCCGACTACCAGCAAACCAAAAGCTAAGCAAATGCAGATGATGGCAATGATCAGTCTGATGTTGGATCTTGTTCTCAGCTTTTCTTGATAATCCAAGGACTTGGTCAAGCGCTGTGCTTCCAGCGTGTTGGATACACGCATGAGCGCTTCGCCGATCATAGACTCCTCAGAGGAAATGGTGCGTCTCCTATCGTCCATTTCACTCCCTCACTTTCAATTTAATTTTTAACTACGAGCAGAATTTCATCTACTTTCCAGTCAAGTATACACGACAGAAAGCCACAAATCAAGGGTTTCTGTAGGGTTCTGGCCCAACAGAGCTGTTCATTTCTTGCAAAAAATTGCTTCTTTTTTCGGAATCTGTCACCTTGAACGCCACTCTTTCATCTGTTATTATTAAATAAAGATAGCCTTTGCTTTCCCAATGTTTTTTGTTGGTTTTCCCCAAATAGGATAGCAAGGTCTCTCGGATTATTTTAGTTTTGGGGTTCATATACTATGAAAAGCACCAATCAACCGGACTTAAGCGTTCCGGTATTCCTGTTCCATCAGGGAACCAATGCAAAAGCATACGAATTCATGGGTGCCCACCGGGTGGCGGATACAGAATCCGTGGTATTCCGGGTTTGGGCGCCACACGCCGCTTCCGTCAGCGTCGTCGGGGACTTTAACCAGTGGGACGAAACCGCAAACCCAATGGAAAGAATCAGCGCCGACGGCATCTGGGAAGCGGAAGTGCCCACCGGCATCCGGGAATTCTCCACGTATAAATACTGTATCCGCACTGCGGGGGGCACCACCTTAATGAAGGCGGACCCCTACGGGTTCCATACGGAAACCCGTCCCGGAACCGCCTCCAAGTTTTATGAGCTGGAGGGCTACGGTTGGGAAGATCAGGGCTGGCTCGCCGAGCGAAAGAAACAGATTATTTACAATGAACCGGTTAACATTTACGAAGTGCACGCCGGATCCTGGCGCCGGTACGAAGACAAGAACCCGCTGTCTTACCGGGATTTAGCTGACCAATTAGTTCCTTACGTTAAGGAAATGGGATACACCCACATTGAATTTATGCCGCTTTCGGAGTATCCGTTTGACGGCTCCTGGGGATACCAGGTTACCGGTTATTATGCCGCAACCAGTCGTTATGGCACCCCGAAGGATCTTATGTACCTGATTGACCAGTGCCACCAGAACGGCATCGGCGTTATTCTGGACTGGGTTCCCGCGCACTTCCCGAAGGACGCGCCCGGCCTGTATGAATTTGATGGCCAGCCCTGTTATGAATACGCCGACCCCCGCAAAGGGGAACACAAAGGCTGGGGCACCAAGGTCTTTGACTACAGCCGGAACGAAGTCCGCAGCTTCTTAATTTCCAACGCCATGTTCTGGTTTGAAAAGTTCCACGTGGATGGCCTACGGGTAGACGCTGTAGCCTCCATGCTGTACCTAGACTATGAACGCAAGGACGGCGAATGGCTTCCAAACAAAGACGGCGGCCGGGAGCACCTGGAAGCCGTAGAATTTTTAAAGCAGTTAAATGAATCCGTCTTCCGGGAACACGGAGACATCATGATGATTGCGGAAGAAAGTACTGCCTGGCCCATGGTCAGCAAGCCCACCAACATTGGCGGCCTTGGCTTCAACTTTAAATGGAACATGGGTTGGATGAATGACGTCATTAAGTACTTCAACCTGGACGGACTCAGTCGCAAATATAATCACGACTGTCTGACCTTCTCTTTCTTTTATGCTTTTTCGGAGAACTTTGTTCTGCCCATCTCCCATGACGAAGTGGTGCACGGCAAAGGCTCCTTAATTAACAAACATCCCGGGGACCCGACAGACCCGGTTCAGTATGCCGAAAAGTTTGCTGACTTCCGCGCCATGCTGGCCTATATGTATGCTCACCCGGGCAAAAAGCTCCTGTTCATGGGCTCGGAATTTGCCCAGTTTAAAGAATGGGATTACCAGGACGAACTGGACTGGGGCCTTCTGGATTATGACATGCACCAGAAAACCAAGGACTTTGTCCAGGCCCTGAATGTTTTTTATCGGAATACCCCCGCACTTTGGCAGATTGACTACAGTTGGGAAGGCTTTGAATGGCTGATACCGGATGACGTAAACAATTCGGTTTTGGCATTCAAACGCAAAGACCAGGAAGGCAACTCTCTTTATGTCATTCTGAACTTTACCAAAGTAAATCGGGAGCAATATTGCGTCGGTTGTGAAGAAGGCACCTATGATGTCGTTTTCAATACCGATGACAAAGCCTTTGGCGGAACCGGATGGGGAACGGCAAAGAAAGCCATCCGCTCCAGAAAAGGCAGCATGCACGGAAACCCGGCACATCTGTGCCTGGATTTGGCCGGATTCTCCGCCATCTATTTAAAAAAAAGAGCCACAAAAAGCGCAAAAAGGAGAAAAGCTAATGGGACGTAAAACCGAATGCATTGCTATGCTGCTTGCCGGCGGTCAAGGATCCCGGCTGGGCGTTCTGACCCATAAAATTGCCAAGCCGGCCGTACCGTTCGGCGGAAAATACCGCATCATTGACTTCCCGCTGTCCAACTGTGTCAACTCCGGAATTGACACCGTCGGCGTGCTGACCCAGTATCAGCCGCTGGAACTGAATGATTACATCGGCAACGGAGAGCCCTGGGACTTAGACCGCGTCAACGGCGGCGTCCACATTCTGTCCCCGTATCAGCAAATTAAGGGAACCGAATGGTACAAAGGCACAGCCAATGCCATTTATCAGAACATTCACTTTATTGACAAATACAATCCCACCTATGTAGCCGTCCTGTCCGGTGACCACATTTATAAAATGGATTATGCCGACATGCTGGCCTTCCACAAGGAACAGAATGCCGACTGCACCATTGCCATGCGGGAAGTAGAATGGAAAGAAGCCTCCCGCTTCGGTCTGATGCTGGTCAATGACGACCACACCATTGCCGAATTTGAAGAAAAACCGGCTCACCCGCGCAGCAACAAAGCGTCCATGGGTATTTACATCTTTACCTGGTCCAAGCTGCGGGAATACCTGATTGCCGACGAAGCAAAACCGGATTCCAGCAATGACTTTGGTAAGGACGTCATTCCTGCCATGCACTCTGCCGGGGAAAAACTGGTTGCCTATCAGTTTGATGACTACTGGCGGGACGTCGGCACCATTGACTCCCTTTGGGAAGCCAACATGGACCTGCTTTCCCCGTCTGCCAACATCAATCTGGATGACCCGAACTGGAAAATTTATTCCAGGAACTCCGGCGCTGCGCCACAGTTCCTGTCAAAGACGTCTACCGTAAACAGCTCTTTAATTACGGAAGGCTGTCGGGTAGACGGCAGCGTAGACTGGTCCGTCCTGTTTGCCAACGCCAAAGTAGCGGAAGACGCCAGTGTTACTTACTCCATTATTATGCCGGGCGCCGTCATTGGCCCGGGCGCCGTAGTCAAATATGCCATTGTCGGTGAAAACTCCGTTGTGGAAGCCGGCGCCCATATCGGCAACGGCCCGGAGGAAGTTCCGGTGGAAGACTGGGGCGTTGCCGTCATCGGACCGGACCTGACCATCGGAAAGCAGGCCGTCGTCCCGGCTGCAAAAATGGTTACTGCAAATGTAGAGGAGGGCACCACCTATGAGGGCTAACAATATACTCGGCATTATTCATTCCCAAGCCTATGACTCCACTATTAAGGAGCTGACCTCCAACCGTACTATTGCATCCGTACCGTTTGGTTGTCGGTATCGGCTGATTGACTTCCCGCTTTCGCATATGGTCAATGCCGGCATTTCCACCATTGGCATTATGACCCAGGACCACTACCATTCTTTAATGGACCACGTTGGCTCCGGCAAGCCATGGGACCTGGCCCGCAAGAATGACGGCATGTATCTGCTGCCACCGTATGCAGAAAACAAATTCAATGAATTCAGCAATACCAACGCCAGAATTGCTTCTCTTTACAACAACACCAACTTCATCCGCCGCGCCAAGCAGGAATATGTCCTGATGACCGATGCCAACAGCGTTTACAATTTTGACTTACAAGAGCTGTTTGACGCCCACCGGGCCAGCAACGCAGATGTTACCATTGTTTACAAAACCGGTAAGCTGCCAAAGATTGACCACAACATGGTCCTGACGCTGGACGGAGACAAGGTTACGGATATTTCTATTGCCAATGCAGAATCTGCCGGCATGGAAGCCACTTATTCCTTTAACATTTTCTTAATGCGCAAAAGTGTACTGGAATATTTAATCAAAACCGCTGCCTCGCATGACATCGGTTCCTTTACCAAAATTTTGCAAAACAACCAGCCCAACCTGAACATCCGCGGCTTTGCCATTCCGGGTTATGCCGAAATTATTGATGACCTTCACAAATATTATGAAGTGTCCCAGAAACTGCTGAATCCGGACATTTGCGGTTCCCTGTTTAACACAGCCAACCCCATTCAAACCAAAATTCGGGACAACGTTCCGGCGCTTTATGGGACTGACTGCCGCGTAACGGATTCGTTAATTGCAGACGGCTGCCGCATTGAAGGCACCGTTAAGAACTCCCTGCTCTTCCGCGGTGTAGTGGTAGAAGAAGGAGCTGTGGTTGAAAACTGCATTCTGATGCAGGATACGGTTGTTCATGCAAACAGCAACCTGAACAGCGTTATTACTGACAAGAATGTTGTTATTACCGCAGGCAAGAGCCTGCACGGGGATTCTTCCTATCCCATTTATATTGCCAAACGAATTGTGGTATAAGCATCCTTTCTGGTATCAGCATTCCTTTTCCGGAGGTTTTTTATGAAAGTGTTATTTGCATCCAGTGAAGCCGTTCCCTTTGCCGTCAGTGGCGGCCTTGCGGAAGTGGCCGGATCCCTGCCGAAAGCCCTGGTGGGCAAAGGCGTAGACGTCCGTGTCATTCTTCCACTGTATGACTGCGTTACCGAAGAGCAACGGGCCGGCCTTACCTATCTTTTCAACTTTGATGTTTCTGTAGCCTGGCGAAAGCAGTACTGCGGTATTTTTGAAGGAAAGGTCGGAGACGTTACCTATTACCTGGTAGACAACGAATATTACTTCAAACGTTCCGGACTGTACGGCTACTATGACGACGCCGAACGCTTTGCCTTCTTCTCCCGTGCCGTATTAGAAACCATTGCACACCTGGACGGGTACAAGCCGGACATCATTCATTGCAATGACTGGCAAACGGCCCTGGTCCCGCTGTATTACAATTGTTTCTACAAAGATCGGCCGGGATATGAAAACATCCGCACCGTTTACACCATTCACAACATCCAGTATCAGGGAATGTATGGTCTGGATGTCTTAAGCGAGGTAGTTGGTCTTGATCCTGTAGACTACTCCTTAATTGAATATGACGGCTGCGCCAACTTCTCCAAAGCGGCCATTGAATGCTGTAACAAAGTAACCACCGTCAGCCCAACCTATGCCAATGAAATTCTGGATCCGTGGTACTCCCACGGACTGGACAGCATTCTGCATAAGAACTACTGGAAGCTGACCGGTATCTTAAACGGCATAGACGTGGACAGTTATAATCCTGCCACGGATCCCGCCCTGCGGTACCATTACTCCCAGCCCAACAAGACTGGGAAGGCAAAGGACAAAGCGGAACTACAGCGTATCTTCGGATTGGAAGAGCGCCCGGATGTACCTATCATTTCCTTAATTTCCCGTTTGGTTTCCCATAAGGGACTGGACCTGATTACTGCCATTCTGGATGAACTGCTGAACACCACCGAAGTCCGCTTCCTTGTCCTTGGTTCCGGAGACCAAGAATATGAAAACTTCTTCAAGGGCGTTGCCGCCCGCCATCCGGATAAATTCCGGCTGGAACTGGGCTTCCGCCCGGATCTCAGCCGCAAAATGTATGCCGGCTCTGACCTGTTCCTGATGCCATCCAAGAGTGAACCCTGCGGGCTTTCCCAAATGATAGCCCTGCGGTACGGCGCCCTTCCCATTGTTCGGGAAACCGGGGGCCTGAAGGACTCGGTTTCGGACTGCGGAGACGGTAAAGGAAACGGATTTACCTTTAAGACCTATAACGCCCATGATATGCTATGGGCCATTTCCCGCGGCATTGACCTCTATTACAATGACAAAAAGACCTGGAAACAGGTGGTCAACCGCGCTATGAAATGTGACAACAGCTGGAACAAATCCGCGGATTTGTACATCGCCATGTATAAAGAGGCCATGATGTAACAAAAAGAGAAAGAGACTACCCGCACAGGTAGTCTCTTTTTTTGATTTGTGCTATACTTTTGCGTGATTACAACAAATCTGCAATTTTCATGTTCAGATAGTCATTAATCCAGGCAGACAGGGTAACTACGCTGGCCGGCACCTCAATCTGGCGGGCGGCACTTCCCCGGGGCTGGATTTCATCCAAAGAATCCAAAAAGCTGGTTACCAGGAACCGGTACTGCTTTTCATTGGCAGAGTTCTGACCCAGCCAGCTGGCCGGCAATATCTTCCGTTTTACCCCGGCGCAAATGACAAAGTACGTGCCAAGGGAATAAACGGCTTTTACAAACTGCTTTAGGGTTTTGTCCTTCATGACGTATCCGCCGGTTACCAGAGCCGAGCGCAAAATGGTGTTGGTAGTCCAGTTTACGTCTTCCTCCGTGTCTGCCAACTGCGGTCCGGTCTTTAAGGAGACTTCATTGGTTGTCCTACCCAGCAGGTAGTCACAACTGACACCATAATATTCTGCGGCTTTTACCACAAAGGCCAGGCCGCATTCCCGAATCCCATTTTCATAATGAGACAGTAGCGCCTGAGATACTCCAAGGTCTGCAGCAGCCTGTTTCTGGCTTAAGCCGCGGGCTTTTCTTTGTTCTGTTAAACGGGTTGCAAAACTTCCCTGCATCATACTATCCACTCCTTAAGCTCTTTATACGTAAGTTTTATACACAATGTATATTTTATAATTCCATTATATTTTTAAAAATACTTGGAGGCAACATGCAAACCTATACCATTCATCTGATTCGCCACGGCATGACCCAGGCCAATTTGGACGGCACCTTTACCGGTCACCAGGATTTGGAGCTTCTGCCGGAAGGCAAAGAAGAACTGCAACAACTGAAAAAGGACTACGTGTATCCGGAAGTGCCGGTTGTTTTTTCCAGCCCGCTAAAACGCGCCCGTGAATCCGCCTCCATTCTGTTTCCGGACAATGAAATCTTAATTTTGGAAGAACTGATTGAATACAACTTTGGTGAATTTGAAGGCTTAACTGCAGAGCAGTTGAAGGATAACAAGCACTTCCAAGAGTGGTTTACCGGAGACGGCACCGTTCCGGCCCTGCACGGGGAAAGCAACCAGGAATTTTCTGTCCGGGTTGGCCGCGCCTTTGAAAAGATTGTAGACGGCCTGCTGAAAACCGGCATTACGGAATGTGCCGTAGTAACCCACGGCGGCGTCATCATGACGCTGATGGCTATGTATGCGCTGCCGGAAGCACCCATGACAGACTGGATGCTGGAATGCGGTGCCGGATATACCCTGCGTCTGACACCAACTCTCTGGACCCACGGGCGCAAGGTGGAAGCGGTTACCAAAATTCCACTGATTAAAGAAGAAAATAATAAGGGGGCACACTGATATGGCTATTACCGGTGCCATTTTTGATATGGACGGAACCTTAACGGATTCCATGCATCTTTGGATTAACGCCTGGCGAGACTTTCCAAAAGTCAAAGGCATTCAGGCAACCGAAGAGGAATTGCAGACCATGCAGGGCATGATGCTGAATGACATGGCCCGCTACTTAAACGAACATTTCGGACTTCCCGGCACACCGAAGGAAATCCGTGCAGAAATAGACCAGCTGACGGAGCAGGGCTACTTCCACGAAGTGGAACTAAAGCCCGGCGTGGTAGAAACCTTGGAACGGCTGAAGCAGAACAACGTTAAAATGGTTCTGGCAACCGCAACCGACCGGTACCTTGCCGAAGGCTGTCTGAAGCGCCTTGGTATTATAGATTATTTCCAGAAGATTTATACCGCCGCCGAATACGGCAGCAAGTATGACTCCCAGATTTTCCTGACCGCCTGGCAGGAGCTGGGCACTCCAAAGGAAGAAACCTACGTGTTTGAAGACACCCTGGACGCCATCCGCGGTGCAAAGAAGGCCGGCTTTAAAGTCATTGCCGTTCACGACAAGTGGTCCGCTCATAATCACGACAAAATTGTAGCCTTGGCGGATCAGTTCCATGACAGCCTGAAAGACCTGGACCTCTCTACTTTAGGCCTTCCCCTGACCAGAAAAGAAAAAGCCATGAACCTGTTCCTGGAAGGCTACAATTGCAATCAGGCGGTCATTCTGGCTTTCCAGGATCTGCTTCCGCTCAGCAAGGAAATGCTGGCCAAACTTGGCTCCGGATTCGGCGGCGGCATTGGTCGCCTTCGGGAAGTGTGCGGCGCAGTATCCGGCATGGTTACCGTCCTGGACCTGCTTTATGGTTACACAGACCCGAAAGACACAACCACCAAAGCCGCACAGTATAAAGACATTCAGGAGCTGGCCGCAAAATTTGAACAGCAAAACGGCAGCATTATCTGCCGCGATTTACTCCATCTCCGTGTTACCAAAGACAACCCCACTCCGGACGAGCGTACCGCACAGTACTATCATGACCGCCGGTGCAAGGATATGGTTGGCACCGGTGCAGAACTGTTAGAAGAATACATTGCCACTCATCCGATTCCCGAAACATAACAGGAGTAAGCCCATGAAATGGACAAAAAAGAAAACCATTATTACCGTTCTTGTTCTTGTGCTTCTGATTGGCGCGGGGGTTGGAGTCTGGGCCGCCTGGCCTTATCTCCGTCCAAAGGAGGTTACTCCTACTGTATCCGCAGAACCCGAACAAAAAGAGCTGACTTCCTACCAGGATGTGGTACTTTCCGCTGCCTCCTCTGAAAAAGATTTAACCATCTCTTTCCTGGACTCCGCAGAAGCTGCTATTGCCGGACAAAACTTCTCTATTAAGGTAGTCCGTCTTGGCAGCACAGACGAAATCAAGCTGGATGAGTTGAACAAGACCACGGCAGACAACATGTTTACCATGTCCGCTTATGCCACCTCTGTAGAAGATCAGGTACAAGAGGACTCCACTGACGCAAGCAAAAAAGCGGTAACTGCCGACACCTACACCAGCGGTATCAGCACCTACCGGCAGCAATTAGACGCTGTGGAAGGCTCTGTCTATACCGACGAAGACGGAGACGGCAGCCTTTACCAGAAGGACCTGGACCCCGGCATTTACCAGATTTGGTATGTCCCGGCAGACGGGTACTTCCCCAGCACACCGGTTGTCAACGTGGAAGTCAAGGACAAGGTAGAGCGAGTAGTAGACACAAAAATTGAAGAAAAAGTAACACCGTATGTGGCTTCGGAAGACGTCAAACCGGCTCGCCCGGCAACCGTGGAAAAAACCGTAACCAACACTACGGAAAAGGTGGAAAAGAAAACGGAAACCGTAACCAAGCCAACCTACGCCACTGCCGTTGCCGTAAACCCGTATGCAAACTGCCCCACCCTGGCAGACGGCTCCATAGACAAATCCGGCGTGGACACCTCGGCGCAGTTAACGGATGCCAGTGGGCATCTCCTTTATACGGACTCCGCCTGCACCAAGCCGGCAACGGTAGCCATTTACAGCGAATCCGCCACCTACTACTACAAAACCGAAACCACGGAAATTGTGTACACCGGCTGGCAGACCATTGATGGCAAAACCTATTACTTTGACGCCAATCACCAGAAGGTAACAGGGCAGCAGACCATTAACGGGCTGATGTACCGCTTCAATGACGACGGCAGCCTGGTCAACTCGCTTGGCGCCGGCATTGACGTTTCCAAGTGGAACGGCACCATCAACTGGAGCAAAGTAAAAGCCGCGGGTATCAATTATGTTTTCGTGCGATGTGGCGGCAGATATTCCGGCGCGCGTACCCTTTTTGAAGATCCCACTTACGGACAATATGTTTCCGGTGCCTTAGCTGCCGGACTTAAAGTTGGTATTTACTTCTATTCTTCCGCTACCACCACGGCAGAAGCAGTAGAAGAAGCATCCCTTGCCGTTACTATGGCAAAGAAATACAAGATTACCCTTCCCATCTTCATTGATATTGAAGACAGCGCCATGCCGAAAGGCCAGCTGACAGAAATTGCGCAGGCCTTCTGCCAAACCGTAAAGTCTGCCGGTTATACCCCCGGCGTTTATTCCAGTATCAGTTGGTGGAAGAGTTATTTAAACTACAGTGCCCTGTCCTCTTATAAAATCTGGATTGCCCGCTTTAACACGGTGCTTTCCGGCGGAAACTACACTTGGACCGGCCGCTGTGATTACTGGCAGTATTCCGGCTCCGGCTCCGTTGACGGCATCAGCGGTAACGTAGACCTGAATATTGCCTATTAAGGAGAAATGAATTCATGACAAAAGCACAAATTGGTATCATGATTTCCATTACCATTTACCTGGTAGCCATGGTAATGGTGGGTGTCCTGTATGCCAAAAAGACGAAAAACGTAGGAGACTTTTACCTGGGCGGTAGAAAACTGGGCCCTCTGGTAACCGCCATGAGCGCAGAAGCTTCTGACATGTCCAGTTACCTGCTGATGGGTCTTCCCGGCCTGGCACTGGCCTCCGGTTTGGCAGAAGTTGGCTGGACTGTTATCGGCCTGGCCATCGGTACTTACCTGAACTGGCTTATTGTGGCCAAACGCCTTCGGAAATACTCTGAACATATCGGCGCTATTACCATTCCGGATTTCTTTGCCAAACGGTACCATGACGAACGCAATGTTATTACCGCCATTGCCGCCGTCATGATTATCATCTTCTTTGTACCGTATACCGCTTCCGGTTTTGCTGCCTGTGGCAAGCTGTTCGGTACCCTGTTCGGCATTGACTACCACCTGGCCATGATTGTCTCGGCCATTGTTATTGTCGGCTATACCTCTTTGGGTGGATTTACTGCCGCGTCCATTACCGACTTTATCCAGTCCATCATCATGACCATTGCGTTACTGATTGTTCTTATCTTCGGCATCCACCAGGCCGGCGGTGTAGACGCCATCCTGGAAAATGCCAAAAGCCTGGACGGTTACCTGAACTTCTTCCAGGGATATAACGCAGAAACCAACTCGGCCGGTTCCTACTCTATTCTATCCGTTATTTCCACGCTGGCCTGGGGCCTTGGCTACTTCGGTATGCCCCATATTCTTCTGCGATTTATGGCCATTGAAGACCCGGAAAAAATCAAACTTTCCCGGCGCGTTGCCACCGTTTGGGTTGTCATTTCCATGGCCGTTGCCGTTGCCATCGGCGTGGTTGGTATGGGTATGGTAAAACACGGCGCTCTTCCTGCCTTTACAGACAGCGAAACCGTTATTGTACAGGTTGCTTCCCTGCTTTCCCAGAAAAGCTTCGTTGCAGCTCTTTTGGCCGGTGTTATTCTGGCCGGTATCCTAGCCAGCACCATGTCTACGGCAGACAGCCAACTTCTGGCCGCCTCCTCCGCCGCCAGCGAAAACATTATCGGCGGACTCTTCAAGGTCAAGCTGACCGAACGCTCTGAAATGGTAGTGGCCCGCTCCACACTGATTATCATTTCCGTCATCGGCGTATTCCTTGCCTGGGATTCCGACGCTTCCGTCTTCCGAATTGTATCCTTCGCGTGGGCAGGATTCGGTGCCGTATTCGGCCCGCTCATGCTGCTCTCGCTCTTCTGGAAGCGCGGTAACCGGTATGGCGCCGTTGCCGGCATGGTCGTCGGCGGCGTTATGGTCTTCGCCTGGAAGTATGGCATTGCCAAGCTCGGCGGCGCCTTTGCCGTATACGAGCTCCTTCCGGCCTTCCTCCTTGGCCTTGTTACCAACGTAGTTGTCTCTCTCCTGACCCCTGCACCGGAACAACAGGTTGTAGATGATTTTGACTACGTAAAGACCTTAAACTAACCATATACGCAAAAGAAACGGGCCCCGGCTTCTGCCGGGGCCCGTTGTTTTCTGCTATTCAATTCGTGGCAATTTTGTTATCCAATAATCAGCGCTATTACATACGGCAAACCAATAATTTCCAGGAGGCCAAGGAGAAGGGTTAAGCCGTATTGTTCCAGCCAGGCGCCGCCGTAAAGGATGACGGCGAAGGGGCTGAGCAGAACCTTCACTACCGTTTTGGAAGTGGAGTTTTCCCCGTACAGCTGTTCCCAAAGATTCATGGCGTCTTCCATCAGCGGGAAGCAGTTGGTCAAAAGGCACAGGCCCACATAAAAGAGTAGCAGGCAGGACCAGTCAAACGCGCCAAAGTAAAAGAAGCGAATGCCGGCCGGCAGGGAAATGGCCAGGCCAAACAGCAGCATAATCAGGTGCGGAAAATAACAAATACCGAAGCTGCCTTTTTTGGGTGCCAGGAAATGTTCCACGTGACCGCACAGGCTGTTGGGCTGCAGATATTCGGCATATTCTACCGGCACCTTAAAGGCGCGGCAGAACAGGTGCTCTAAGAAGCCCTTTAACAGTGCTCCCGGAGCCGTAATAAACTTAATAACGTAATATACAATTACCATGTGAAGTCCCCCTCTCCGTTTAAGAATATGTCTTCAAAGGTGGTTTCTCCGGAAAGGATGGAGTCTACATCGCCGGAGATGGTATATCCATAGTTGGAAAGGTCTTCCACAATCTGGTCATACAGTTCGGTCTGATCCCGCTCTTTGGCAATCAGTGCATACAGGCTGCCGGCAGACAGGTAGCTGTTGACGGTGTCGGCATACGTGTAGGCGGTTTCCACATAGGAGGCGGCCTTGGTCAGGTCTCCGTCCAGAACGCAGTAGATGGCCATTTGGTAGTTCAACGCCGAGTTTTGGTCATTGGACTTCAGGCCGGTCTGGATGGCGTTGTAGGCCTTTGGCAGATTGCCCTGCATGCGGTAGGCAATGGCGCGGTATACATAGGCGTAACTGTCTTCCTGATTCAGCTTTAACAGCTCTGCGGAATAAGTCAGCGCCTTGTCATAGTCTTTGTCATTCAGAGAAATTTCTGAATACAGCGGCAGGTACAGGCTGGCGTATTTACTTCCGTCAGCGGCAATGGCGTCTACGTACTTCTTCTGGGTTGCCGTGTCTTCGTCATAAACCAGGCAGGCATAGTAGCGGAAGTAATTGGCATAGGCTTCTACGTAAGTCTGATCCTTTAAGGCTTCATCATACGCGGTCAGGAACGTTTCCAGATCCGTTACGTCATCCGAAGACGCTGCCGTAGAGAAGGCATTGTACGCCGCGGTGTATCCCGCAATTTCTTCGTTCATCTTTTTGGCATACCGGTTCCACGGCTTTTTCAGGTCTGCCGTAGTGTAGTTGGTGCCGATGAAGTCCGAGGTATCCGTAAAGCTTTGTACACCCAACGCATCATAGACCTTCAGCTGGCGCTTCAGATAAATCCAGCCCGGGGTCTGATCCTTATCAGACAGCAGCGTGTTGGTATCCGAGTACGCACTGATGGACGAGGTCAGCCGGTCCGCTCTGGCATACGCATCCGCCTTTGCTGCGCTGTGATACGTTGACCATCCCAGCACCAACAGGACAATGGACAAGGCCAGGAACATAACCGCAATAACAGGGTATGCAACGTCCCATGCATCAAAGGGATAATGCCGCATATAGTTCAAACATTTGTCACAGTAAACCCGGTCCTCCGGGATTTCCACTTCGCCGCAGCACTGGCAAAGATGCTTGGTTTCTTCCGCACGTTCCGTGCTGTCTTTGCTTTCTTTCTCCGGCGATGCAGTTACCTGCACTTCTTCCGGAAGCTCCTGCGGCGCTTCCTGTGGCAAATCACTGGTTAATTTCTTTTCTTCGTTTGCCATTCGGTTCACTCCTTTAAAGTTTGTTTTCCCCTTTTGCAAACAGCAACATTCTATCATAAAACAAAGGGCCCTTCAATGAAGGGCCCGTCCGTTCGGATAATGAAAGCGTATTTAAAATTTTTATTTTTTCTTCTGTACCAGTCTGCCGTTTTCGTCCAGTCTTGGGAACAGGAACAGGCTGAGCAGAACGCAGCCGACAATGGTAATGATGGTTTCCGGAAGCATGTAACTGCCGTTATAAGTTAAGGAATAAAGGATAACGGCCTTCCAGGTTTTGTTGTCTGCCCAGGATGCCCAAATGGTAATACCGCTGATGAAGTGGCACAGGAACCGCAGGAAGCAAACCAGAAGTGCGCCCAGGGAAATGGCAAGGGTATTATTCTTAATGTGTCCGCGGAAAATACCGCCAAGACCCAGTAGCGTAAATGGGCAAACATAGTCTGCAAAAATCAGGACCAGATAGGCAACAAAGCCGGATACATATCCAAAGTTGCTGAAGCCAAACAGCAACTGGATAATGGACATAACGCCACCGGTTAACAGGCCCCATTTGGTTCCATACAGCCAGGCTACCACAATAATGGGAACCATGCTGAACAGGGTAACGCTTCCGCCCATCGGCAGCGAATACGGCTGGATAAACGAAAGCACCGTTGCCATAGCCACCATAACGGCGCTAAGGACAAGACGGTACGTATTGTTCTTGTTGTTCTTTTGTTCTGTCATAAAATCTTCCTTCCTACGCAGGCATTATCCTGATCAGGTTTCACGGGTTTTCGGGTCTTCCCTTCTCTCAGCCGGCTACAGCCAGCTCCCCTATTCACTTGACTCTTAAATTCTACTGATAATAGGCTTGAAATACAAGCGTCCGGGTGATAAAATTTTGCGGAACTTAAACAAAATTTGACTTTTTGAAGGTGTATGCGTTGAAACTCAGAGAAGACATCCGCAATGTGGCAATCATTGCGCACGTAGACCACGGTAAAACAACCCTGGTAGACGCCCTGTTAAAGCAGAGTGGTACCTTCCGTACCAACGAACAGGTGGACGAACGCGTTATGGACTCCAATGATCTGGAAAAAGAACGCGGCATTACCATTCTCTCCAAAAACACCTCCGTGCACTACGGAGATACCAAAATTAATATTATTGACACCCCGGGCCACGCCGACTTCGGCGGCGAAGTAGAACGAATCCTGTTAATGGTAGACGGCGTTCTTCTTCTGGTAGATGCCTTTGAGGGTTGTATGCCACAGACCCGCTTTGTATTAAAGAAAGCACTGGGCTTAAAAAAGAAGGTCGTTGTTGTTGTCAACAAAGTAGATCGCCCGGGAGCCCGTCCTGCCGAAGTAGTAGACGAAGTCATTGACCTGTTTATTGAACTTGGCGCAGACGAAGATCAGATTGAATTCCCGGTTGTGTTTGCCTCCGCCAAAGACGGTTACGCTTCCTATGACATGCGGGACCGCGAAGGAGACATGCGTCCTATCTTTGAATCCATCATCAAGGAAATTCCCGCTCCGAAAGGAGACGTGGACGCTCCGCTGCAGGTTCTCTTCTCCTCTTTGGACTATGATGATTATGTAGGCCGGATTGGCATTGGACGCATTGAACGCGGCACCATCCGCCAGGGCCAGCAGGCCATTCTGTGCAACACCGAAGATAAGGCGGAAAAGGTTAAAATCAGCAAGCTGTATACGTATGAGGGACTGCGTCGCACGGAAGTGGCAAGTGCCTCTGCCGGAGAAATCATCTGTGTGGCCGGCGTTGCCGACCTGAACATCGGCGAAACCGCCTGTGACCCGGAACACGTAGAACCCATTCCGTTCATCAAGATTGATGAGCCCACGCTGTCCATGAACTTCTTGGTCAACGACAGCCCGTTTGCCGGACGGGAAGGCAAGTTTGTTACCTCCCGGAACCTGCGGGACCGTCTGTTCAAGGAAGTGGAAACCAACGTTTCCATGCGCGTGGAAGAAACGGATTCCACCGACACCTTCAAGGTTTCCGGCCGCGGCGAGTTACACCTTTCCATTTTAATTGAAACCATGCGCCGGGAAGGCTATGAATTTGCTGTTTCCCGTCCAAAGGTTATCTTCAAGAAAGACGAAAACGGCAAATTGCTGGAACCAATGGAACAGTTGTTTGTAGAAGTTCCGGCGGAATACGTTGGCGCCGTTATTGAAAAGCTGGGGTCCCGGAAAGCAGAGCTGCGGGACATGATGGCCAACGAAGGCGGCACCACTCACCTGGAATTCAGCATTCCATCCCGTGGTCTGATTGGTTACCGCTCCGAATTCATGACCGACACCAACGGCAACGGTATCATGAACCAGATTTTTGATGGCTATGCTCCGTACAAAGGAGACATCTCCACCAGAGAACGCGGTTCCATTGTGGTTCATGAACAGGGCACTTCCAGTGCATACGGCCTGTTTAACACCCAGGAACGCGGCACCCTGTTCATTGGGGCCGGCGTTGACGTTTATGAAGGCATGATTGTCGGCGAATGCTCCCGTGGGGAAGACATTGTCTGCAACGTTTGCAAGACCAAGCACCTGACCAATACCCGTGCTTCCGGTTCGGATGACGCCCTTCGTCTGATACCGCCTACCAATCTGTCCCTGGAACAGTGCATGGAATTCCTCGGAGATGATGAAATTCTGGAAGTAACGCCGGAAAGCCTGCGTCTTCGCAAGATTATCCTTTCTAAGGAAAAGCGCATGAAGAACCAGTTCAAGAAGAAATAAGATTTATCCATAAAATCCCTTTGGGGAAGAAAAAAGCCGAGCTTTCAAGCTCGGCTTTTTGTTTTTGATTTTAAGAAGATCAGGACCGGAAGAATGCCAGGAATGCCTGATATGTGCTGTACAGGTCCAGCTTGGATACGACTTCAAACGGAGCGTGCATGGAAAGTACCGGTACGCCAACATCAATGACATCTACGTCCAGGTTGGCAACAAACATGGCAACCGTTCCGCCGCCACCGGCGTCAACGGCACCCAGTTCCCCGGTCTGCCATACTACGTTGTTTTCTTCCAGTAGCTTGCGGATGCGGCCGAAGAATTCGGCAGAGGCGTCCGATGTGCCGGACTTACCGCGGGCTCCGGTGTATTTCATAAAGCAGGTGCCCTTGTTAATAAAGGCAGCATTGCGCTTATCCATAACATCAGCAAAGGTCGGATCATAAGCAGCAGTTACATCTGCGGACAGGCATTCACTTCTGCTGAGCACGTCATGGCCCGGAATGCCGGCCATTTCTGCCAGATCATAAATGAAGTATTTGAAGTAAGAGGAGTTCAGGCCGGTGTTGCCGTCAGAACCGATTTCTTCTTTGTCCGTCAGAACGGTAACAACGGTGTGTTCCGGTACGTCCAAAGCAAAGTTGGCGCGAACGGCAGGATAAGAGCAAACACGGTCATCGTGACCATAAGCACCAATCATGGAGCGGTCAAAACCAATGTCGGTCGGCTTCATGGCCGGAACAATTTCCAGTTCTGCAGTCTGGAAGTCCCGCTCTACAATGCCATACTTTTCATGCAACAGATTTAAAATGTTCAGTTTTACCAGTTCGGATTCTTCGTCATCCTTGAATGGCAGGCTACCAATTAACAGGTTCAGTTCTTCGCCGCGGATCCCGTCTGCCAGAGAGCGCTTTTCCTGTTCTTTGCCAAGGTGCGGCAGCAGGTCGGTTACAACAAACTGTGGGTCTGCCGGATCTTCCCCGATGTTTACGGTTACTTTGGAGCCGTCTGCCTTTACCACAACACCGTGCAGGGACAGCGGAATGGCAGTCCACTGGTATTTCTTAATGCCGCCATAATAATGGGTCTTAAAGAAGGCCATTTCATCGGACTCATACAGTGGGTTTGGCTTCAGGTCCAGACGCGGGGAGTCAATGTGGGAAGCGGAAATTTTTACGCCTTCTGCAACACTCTGCTTACCAAAGGTGCATAAAAGAATGCACTTTTCCCGATTGATGTGGTAAACCTTGTCTCCGGGAGCATAGGATTTGGTCTTGTCAAACTTGGTGTATCCATTCTTTTCGGCTTCTGCCAGAACATAGGATACGCATTCCCGCTCGGTCTTTGCGGCGGACATAAAGGCTTTATAATCTTCGGCAAAGGCATCTGAGGCAGTTGCAACGCTGTCGTCAACCAC
Source organism: Muribaculaceae bacterium (assembly GCA_963620745.1). GTDB lineage: Bacteria > Bacillota > Clostridia > Oscillospirales > Acutalibacteraceae > RUG420. The sequence goes on from CAVFBE010000059.1 coordinate 29,479, forward strand.
TTTTGCCATGTGCTTTGGCTGATAGAACAGTTCCTCTTTCAGTTTAGAGGCTGCACTTTTTTCTTGGTTCATGGAAAGTTCCTCCTTTTATTCTTCCCCTGCAATGTAAGATTCAATAATCTGCGCTGCCTTAGTGGTCAGCTCATGCAGGTGGTCTGTTCCCTGTTTGTTTTCAATAATGATGTCGGAATGGGTCAGAAAATAATCTTCCGGCAGTTGTGCATGCATGCGGCGTTCCGCCTCTTCTGCGCTTAAGCCGTCCCGCTCCATAATCCGCGCTTTCCGCACGTCTTCCGGTGCGGTAACGGAAATAACCAGATTGCAAAACTGATCCTGCTTGGCTTCAAACAGCTGTGAGGCATCTAAAATAACGGCTTCGTAGCCGTCAAAGAAGGCCCCGCAAATCTGCTTTTGCATTAAATGGCTGATGAACGGGTGGGTGATGGCATTCAGCTTTGCGGTCTGCTCCGGCGTGGCAAAGGCTTTTTCTGCCAATTTCGGGCGATTCAGTGTCCCATCCTCCTTAAGGATATCCTGTCCGAAGGCTGCTTGCAACTCTTTCAAAACAGGGGAGCCCTTTTCCGTTGCCAGACGGGCATAGTCGTCTGCCGGAATAACTTTATAACCGAAGCGGGACAGAAATTCAGCCACCGTGGATTTCCCGGCGCCGGTCTGGCCGGTCAGGCCGACAATCATTCCGTGTCTCATGGGCGGCTCCTTTCTTGTTATAACTTAATAATTTCAAAGGCGGCTGCACGCAGCAGGCGGTTCATGACCGCCAGACCCACGCCGCTGTTGCCCGGGCACCGAACATAAACATTTTTCATGCCAAGGTCATCGCACTTCCGGAGTTCGGCAAAGAGACGGTTGGCGTGCGCCAGTTCGTCTCCTTCTTTGCCGAACGGCAGGCAGGTGCAATGCAGTAGCTTCTCTTCTCCGTCAAAGACCAATGCGGCTGTGGTAACCGGGTCCTGTTGATTTACATACTCTGCAAACGCTTCTAAGGACCCGGTTACAATGGCCACATTGGCGTTCGGAGAATAATGTTTATATTTCATGCCCGGGCTGGCCGCCACCTGGCCTTCTTTTAAGTCGTTTAGTACGGCATCGTCAATATCCACGTCTTCCCCAAGAACTGCGGACAGCTCTTCCGGGGTAACGCGGCCGGGGCGCAGTACCCGCGGGCGGCGGGTGGCCAGCGTAATAACGGTGGACTCCACACCAACGGAGCAAGGCCCGCCGTCTACCACGGCATCAATTTTTCCGTCCATGTCATCCAGCACGTGCTGTGCCGTGGTGGGGCTGGGCTTGCCGGAGGTGTTGGCGCTTGGCGCAGCCAAGGGCACGCCGGCCGCTTTGATGATGTCCCGTGCCACCGGATGGGACGGCATCCGGATGGCTACCGTGTCCAGTCCGGCGCTGACTTCATCGGGAATCAGTGCAGACTTCTCCAGGATGAGGGTCAGCGGGCCCGGCCAAAAGGCGTCCGCCAAATCATAGACGGTGCTTGGCACGTAGGCTGCAAGGTCATCCAGGGCAGCAAGGTCCGTAATGTGGACAATCAGCGGATTGTCCATAGGACGGCCTTTTGCCTGAAAGACCTTGGCCACGGCGGCGCCGTCCAGGGCGTTGGCCGCCAGGCCATATACGGTTTCTGTTGGAATGGCAACAATGCCGCCATTCCGTAAAATTTCTCCGGCGCGTTTGGCCTGCGCCGGCTTTAATTGTTCTGTCTTCATTCTGTGTCGTCCCCTGCCGCTTCCAACTTTGCGGCGGTATCTGCCGCAATCAGGGCATCCATAATTTCATCCAGATCCCCGTTTAAAATGGCTTCCAGTTTGTAAAGAGTCAGCCCGATACGATGGTCGGTAACTCGCCCCTGGGGGAAGTTATATGTCCGAATCCGTTCACTGCGGTCTCCGGTTCCCACCATGGCTTTCCGTGCCCCTGAAATTTCGGCGTTGTGCTTTTCCTGCTCTATTTCATACAGGCGGGAGCGAAGTACGGTCAGCGCTTTTTCTTTGTTGCGGTACTGGCTGCGTTCGTCCTGACACTCTACCACCATACCCGTGGGAATGTGCGTTACGCGAATGGCAGACGAGGTCTTGTTGACCTTCTGTCCACCGGCGCCGCTGGAACGGAAGACATCAATTTTGACATCGGCTAAATCCAGGTCAAAGTCCACGTCTTCTGCTTCCGGAAGGACCGCAACGGTAGCCGTGCTGGTCTGAATCCGGCCCTGGGACTCTGTTTCCGGTACCCGCTGTACGCGGTGTACTCCGCTTTCAAACTTCAAACGGCTGTAAGCGCCTTCGCCTTTCACTTCAAAGGAAACTTCCTTGAAGCCGCCCAGTTCCGTTTCATTGCTACTGAGCACTTCCGTTTTAAAGCCGTGGGCTTCAGCATACATGGTGTACATGCGGTAAAGTGTTCCGGCAAACAGGGCGGCTTCTTCACCGCCGGCCCCGCCACGAATTTCCACAATAACGTTTTTGTCATCATTCGGGTCCCGTGGCAGAAGCATAATTTTCAGTTCTTCGGTTAATTGTTCGCGGCGGGCCTTGGCAGCCTCCCACTCTTCGGTAACCAGCTCTTTAAAGTCCGGCTCCAGACCGCCTTCCTCCAGCAACCCTTTGGCGTCGGCCTCGTCGGCCTCCGCCTTCTTAAATTCCCTGTATTTTTCCACGACCGGCTGAATTTGCTTGTGCTCCTTCATATACTCCGCATATTTTTCCCGGTCCGTCACCACCGCGGGATCTGCCAGCTGCGTGTCCAGAAAGGACAGGCGCTCCTCCACACCGGCCAGTTTTTCAAACATCAGTCATTCTCCTTCGGTAGGATTTGTTTTATTGCTTTTTCGGCTTTTTTGCGAGGTAGCATAACTTCGTGTCCACACAGGGTACAACGGAGCTTAATATCCATGCCCACACGGGTAATGGTAAAGGTATCATTTCCACAGGGGTGGGGCTTCTTCAGTTTTACGGTATCCTGTAACTGCAGCTCCATACTACACACGCTCCTTTCGCCGGATATAATAGTATAACACCAGGCTTCCGGGGATACAATTCAGCCACCTTCAAAAACAAAACGTTTTTGTGTTGCTTTTACAAATGTTCTCTGTTATAGTGTTAGCCGATTCGATTTTCAATTTTTAATCTTTAAAGAGGTGCATACCTGATGAAAAAATGGAAAGAATTTATCAGACTGCTAATTGGCGGATTTACCATCGGCTTCGGCAATGTTATCCCCGGTCTTTCCGGCGGTACCCTTGCTTTAATCATGGGCATCTATGATAAGCTGATTAATGCCATCAGTCATTTGAAAAAGAACTTTAAGCAGAGCATGGGCGTGTTAATTCCGGTTGTTATCGGTGTTGCCATTGCGTTCCTGTCCCTGAGCCATGCAGTTACTTACTGCCTGACCAATTTCCTGTTCCCGACCATCATGCTGTTCTTCGGCGCCATTGTGGGTGCCCTGCCAATGCTGTTCCGGGAAGAAAAGGGCGTTAAGTTCAAACCGTCCTATGCCGTTGCTGCATTCCTGGCCTGCGCCGCCGTTGTCGGCTCCGCTTTCCTGCCAATTGCAGACTCCATGGATCTGACAAACCTGAACTTCTTAACCATCCTGTTGCTCTTCGTTTCCGGCGCCGTTGCTGCTGCCGCCATGGTTGTTCCGGGCCTGTCCGGTTCTGCCTTACTTATGACCTTTGGTTTCTATACCCCAATCATGAACCAGGTTAAAGCTCTGACCACTTCCGGCACAGACAAGCTCCACGCAGTAGCCATCCTGGTTCCTTGCGGCATTGGTATTCTTTGCGGTATCTTTGGTATTGCCAAAGTCATTGAATACTGCCTGAAGAAACATTACCATGGCACCTACTGGGCCATCATCGGCTTTGTTATCGGCAGTGGATTTGCCATTCTGTACACCAACTTCTTTGCTTCCACCGCAGACTTCTCCTTTGCTGATGTTTCCTGGATGCAATATGTTGCCGGTGTTATCACACTGGCTCTTGGTATTGTTGGCACCATGAAACTGGGTGACAAGAACAAAGAACATGATGACGCAGAAGCCGCTGCTGCAGAAGCAGAAGTAGCGGAAGAAGACGAAGAAATTAAGGAAGACCTGGAAAAGTAAATTCCTTAATTTCCCCAAAAAGAAAAACAACAAAAGACCCACTGGCAACCGCCAGTGGGTCTTTTCTTATCTGAAAGCAGGAACTCTTTTAATACATTTCCTCTTTCCGAATTTTCTTATGTAGTTTTTTGACTTTTTCAGAGTGCTTCCGAACATCATGGTAGGATTCTTTCAGCTCTTCTTTTTCCACAAAAATCTGAACTGCCAATCCAAGGCATCCCATTAGGACAGCAAAGGCGGTCATCAGAAGATGGGAAACCGACAGCTGGTCTTCCATCCAATTCCAGAACAGAAACGAACCGGAAAAGGACGTGGTAATCATCAGCATCATGTACTTGTACTTTATGCTGAGAATACCAGCTACCAGTGCTAACAAAAGGCCCGCTAAAATGCCTATCCCTTTGCCAATGGTAATCAGATAATCTGAAACCGTAATGTATACCATAACAAAGGTGGTAATGAACAGCTTGGTTTTGAACAGATGTTTAGAGTAAACAGCGCACAAAACACCAATGGCCAGACAAGCCAGCACCAGAATCCAGAACAGGACACCGGAAGGTTCCTTCAAAACCGCAAACAAGATAATCAGCGGTAGGAAAAAACCAATGCTGAAAAACAGGCACGCATTCCACACCTTGTGCATAAAGTGCCCAAAGAAGCAGGTGGCCAGCGTAAAAATGGCATAAAGCCATGGCAAGCAAGCTTGGCACATGGCTTTTGCACTTTCATACCCTTCCGGAAAAAAATCAATCAGTTTTTCAAAAAACTCATAGAATTCCATATTACTCTGCTTTGGTTACAGAAATGGATGCGGCTTCCCCGTTAATCTTCCAGTCTGCTTTGTAACCGGCTTCATCCAGAGATCCAACTGTTACGGAGTCAGCAAGTACATCGCCCGCAATGGAATCTTTGTTGCCGGAAACAATGGCGTTAATCTTGTCGGATCCGGATACGCACACGTGGATGTGGTTCTGGACTTCAAAGCCGGCATCTTTCCGCATGGTCTGAATCTTGGAAACCAGTTCGCGGACAAAGCCTTCTTCTACCAGTTCGTCCGTCAGCTTGATGTCAAGGGCAACTACCAGGTCCCCTTCGGACAGGGTGTAGTAGCCTTCTTCCTGCTTGGTTTCAATCAGGAGGTCTTCTGCGGTCAGGGCAATTTCGCCAATGCTGATGGTCAGCTTCAGGGTGCCGGTTTCGTCCAGTTCCTTCTTGGCAGCACTGCCGTCCAGAGCGGCCAGGGCTTCCTTAATTTCATTCAGCTGCTTGCCGTATTTCGGACCAAGGGTTCTCATCTGCGGTTTGAAGCCGTAGGTCATGAGGACGTCGGTGTTTTCCACAAATTCCACTTTCTTCACGTTCAATTCATCCTTGATGATGTCCGTGTAGAAGTTGCCCAGTTCCTTGGTGGCCTTAACATACATACCGGCCAGCGGCTGACGGTTTTTCCGGTTGGAGCCGTTGCGGCAGGCGCGACCCAGGCTGACAATGTTCAGGACTTCCTGCATGTCATCTTCCAGCGCCTTGTCAATGTGAGCCGGATTGGCAACCGGGAAGTCACACAGATGGATGGAAACCGGAGCGTCCTTGTCAATGCTGCGAACCAGGTTCTGATAAATGGATTCGGTCATGAACGGAATCATAGGAGCGGCTACCTTAGAGGTAACAACCAGCGCCGTATACAGGGTCATGTAGGCGTTAATCTTATCCTGTTCCATGCCCTTTGCCCAGAACCGGTCACGGCAACGGCGAACATACCAGTTAGACAGGTCGTCTACAAAGTCGGAAATGTACCGGGCGGCTTCCGGAATCTTGTAGTCATTCAGGTTCTGGTCTACGCCCTGAATCATGGTATTCAGCTTGGACAGACACCACTTGTCCATAACGGAAAGCTTGTCATAGTCCAGGGTGTATTTGGTGGCGTCAAAGTTGTCAATGTTGGCATACAGAACAAAGAAGGCGTAGGTATTCCAAAGGGTACCCATAACCTTGCGCTGTCCTTCAATAACAGCCTTTCCATGGAAGCGATTCGGCAGCCACGGTGCAGAGTTGGTGTAGAAATACCAGCGGATGGCATCTGCACCATAGGTTTCCAGGGCCTCCATCGGGTCAACGGCGTTGCCCTTGGACTTGGACATCTTCTGTCCGTTTTCGTCCTGAACGTGGCCCAGAACAATAACGTTCTTGAACGGAGCCTTGTTGAAGATCAGCGTGGAAATGGCCAACAGAGAGTAGAACCAACCACGGGTCTGGTCAACAGCTTCCGAAATGAAGTCTGCCGGGAACTGTGCTTCAAACAGGTCTTTGTTTTCAAACGGATAATGGTGCTGTGCAAACGGCATGGAGCCGGAGTCAAACCAGCAGTCAATAACTTCCGGTACGCGGGTCATACATCCGCCGCAGTCACATTTTACGTGAACCTTGTCAATGTACGGGCGATGCAGCTCAATTCCGTCCGGACAGTCATCCGACAAGGATTTCAGCTCTTCAATGGAACCAATGCTGACGCGCTTACCGCAGTCCGGACATTCCCAGATGTTCAGCGGGGTACCCCAGTAACGGTTCCGGGACAGGCCCCAGTCCTGTACATTTTCCAACCAGTTTCCGAACCGGCCTTCGCCGATGCTTTCCGGAATCCAGTTGATGGTCTTGTTGTTGCGGATCAAGTCGTCTCTGACATCCGTCATCTTAATGAACCAGGATTCTCTGGCGTAGTAAATCAGAGGAGAGTCACAGCGCCAGCAGTGCGGGTAGCTGTGTTCAAACTTCGGTGCATCAAACAGCAGGCCGCGGGCATCCAGGTCTTTCAGTACTTCCAGGTCTGCCTTCTTGCAGAACAGGCCGGCAAACGGGGTTTCTTCGGTCATGTTACCCTTGTCGTCTACAAACTGTACAAACGGCAGGTCATACTTGCGGCCGACATTGGCGTCGTCTTCACCGAAGGCCGGTGCAATGTGAACAATACCGGTACCATCGGTCATGGTAACGTAGCTGTCACAGGTAACAAAGAAGCCTTTCTTGTGCTGCTTTTCTGCAACCGGAACGGCGCAGTCATACAGTGCTTCATATTCTTTGTATTCCAATTCCTGTCCTTTGTAGTGCTCCAGAACTTCGTAGGCAGGCTGGCCATCCTTGGCCAGGGAGCCGAGAACTGAATCGCAAAGGGCGGTGGCAATATAGTAGGTATAGCCGTCTGCAGCTTTTACCTTTTCATAGTCGTCTGCCGGGTTAACGCAAAGGGCCACGTTGGACGGGAGGGTCCACGGGGTGGTGGTCCATGCCAGGAAGTAGGCATCTTCCCCTACTACCTTGAAGCGGCAGATGGCAGAGCGTTCCTTTACGTCCTTGTAGCCCTGGGCTACTTCGTGAGAGGAAAGCGGGGTTCCGCAACGCGGGCAGTACGGCACAATTTTGAAGCCTTTGTACAGTAAGCCCTTGTCATAAATCTTTTTCAGGGCCCACCATTCGGATTCAATGAAGTCGTTATGGTAGGTTACATATGGGTTTTCCATGTCTGCCCAGAAGCCGACGGCTTTGGAGAAGTCTTCCCACATGCCTTTGTATTTCCATACGGACTCTTTACACATATCAATAAATGGTTCCAGTCCGTATTCTTCAATCTGCTCTTTGCCGTCCAGGCCAAGGGCCTTTTCTACTTCCAGTTCTACCGGCAGGCCGTGGGTATCCCAACCCGCTTTCCGTGGCACGTAGTAGCCTTTCATGGTGCGGTACCGCGGAATCATGTCCTTGATAACGCGAGTCAGCACGTGACCAATATGTGGCTTTCCGTTTGCGGTTGGAGGGCCGTCATAGAAAACGTAGGATGGGCCTTCCTTCTGTTCGGTCAGTTCAAAAACCTTTTCGTCTTCCCAGAATTTGGAAATTTCTTTTTCTCTTTCCACAAAGTTTAGATCCGTGGAAACCTTTTCGTACATTGGAATCCTCCTTCAGATACTTAAAAAACGAGCTTCGTCCGTAAACAGGACGAGGCTCGTCAGAACTCGTGTTAACCACCCATTTACACATACCAACATATGCTTCCCGGTAACGGCGGGGTCCGGCGCTGTCTAGTAGTTTCCGTTCAACAGGCAACTCGGGAGTGATCTTCAGCGGTACGAACTTTGGCCGGGCTTTCACCATCCCCGGTTCGCTTGCAAAGCACCTGTACTGCGTACTGTCTCCGTCAACGTCTTTTGGTTTTTATTTGCGCTAAAAGTTTATCACGTTCTTTTTGAAAAGGCAAACGAAAAGGGCAAACTTCTGCGGTTTTTTGCAGAGTTTGCCCTTTTGGGGTTAGGTCTTGTCCCTAGCTTTAGGCGTTTTCCTGAATGACAAAGTCATTGTCGTCCACAAAGTTCTGATCATTGGTCATAGAATCACAAATATTCAGAGCAAATGCGGTTAAGGCTCCCTTGGCAATCGGGCCCAGGGTCAGGTAGCTTCCACACCAGGTGAAGAGTGGCGATACGCCTTCCGGCAACAGGGCATCCAGAACAGCAAAGGTAACGTCTGCGCCCATAACCGCCAGATGCTTGTTCAGAATCCGAACCAGTTCATCTACCAGATAACCGGTGGAAACCTTGGCAATGGACTTGGTATACCATTCCGGGTTGTCTCCGTGGTCGTCTCCGCTCATGCTGGTGTAATAAACATAGTTCAGCAGTTTCTGTACATCTGCACCGTCTGCCAGTTCCAAAGAGAAGAGTTCTTCCATGGCAGCCACTACGGACTTCTGTACGGAAGCCGGATAGGATCCCAATTTTTCAGCAAAGAAATCCTTTACCCACTGATCCAGCATGTCGGCGTTAATGCCATAGGCGTCAGAGCAGGAATGGGTGGTCAGGTCAGAAATATGACCCATCTTCTTTGTCTGCGGGTTGTAGTAGGTCAGGCTCTTATGAAGAATGGTCTTGCCTTCTACGCTATCCTTTTTGAAGGTAACAATTCTGGTTGGGCACGGATGCGCCATGGCAGAACCGGTTTCCAGGTCATAAATAACATTGCCGGATTCGGTGGTCAGCTGGGCAATGTCATTGGAGTGCTGGTGGCCGGTAAATACGTAGCTCATGCCGGCGTCGGCCCATTCGGTGGCAACGTCTTCATAATTGTCCATTAAGAAGTCCGACAGAATGGTATGTTCTACAGTAAAGTGTTCTACCACGCCGTGGTGGGTCATACCAATGATTTTGTCTCCGCGTTTTTTGGCGGCGGCAATCTGTTCCAGAACCCACTGACGGCATTCGTCGGTCAGGTTACCTCTGGTTTCGTGTTCATCTTCACCGGAATCCGTGTTGTCAGAAGAGTAACAGCAGGAGTCTACGGAAATGATGGTATATCCGCTGTCCAGTCTGGCTACATAGGAAAGGCCGTTGGCTTCTCCGGTGGATGGCTTGTAGGTGGCAATAATGGAATCATCCTGATAGGTTACGTCATAAACACCCCGGAAATCTTCCGGATCCGTTCTGATTGCTTCGGTGTCTTCTGCGTAGTTGTAGCCGTTCTTGTTGCGGATGTCGTGGTTACCCGGGGTAACGTAAATCTTCAGGTTCGGCATCTTCTTTTTCAGGGCTTCCAGCTTGGCTGCCACACTCTTGTGGCTTTCCAGTTCGCCGTCCTTGGTCAGGTCTCCGGAAAGTAAAAGCACATCCGGCTTTTCTTTCAAAACCCGTTCCATTTCCTGGTCAAAAATAGCTTCCGATTCATTAAAGAGCTTCAGATTCTTGGCCAGGGCATCCTGATAACTTTTGTTGTCGGCAATCAGATCGCTTTCCAAAACGTGCGTATCTGAAAGCACCATTACCTTCAGACTGTCTTTTTTCTTTGCTGCTGCAGAGGCAGGGAAAACCAGACAGCCCGCCATCAGGGCCAGTGTCAGAATGAGTGTTACCACTCGCTTTGCATGATTCATGCGTTTCCTCCTAATTCCTTTTTATTTTTTTGGGAAGGTGCGATTTAGCGTTTAAAACAGACCAGAGATAACGCCGTTTTCATCCACGTCAATCCGTTCTGCAGCAGGACGTTTCGGAAGGCCCGGCATGGTCATAATATCTCCGGTTAATGCTACTAAGAAACCTGCTCCGGAGGAAACCTTCAGATTCCGTACGGTAATGCGGAAGCCCTTCGGTGCTCCAAGCAGTGTCTGGTCATCAGAGAAGGAATACTGGGTTTTGGCCATGCAGATAGGAAGGTTGGAAAAGCCAAGGGCTTCCAGTTCCTTCAGCTGCTTTTTGGCGCCTGCCGTCAGGTCTACCCCGTCTGCATGGTAAATCTTGGTGGCAATGGCATTCAGTTTTTCTTCAATGCTGAGGTCGGTATCGTAAGCAAAGCGGAATTCTCCCTTTTCCTCTTCGCAAAGGCGGATAACTTCTTTGGCAAGGGCAATACCACCCTGGCCGCCCTTTGCCCACACTTCGGACAGGGCTACATTTACGCCAAGTTCCTTACATTTGGCTTCTACCAGATCCAGTTCGGCTTTGGTATCAGTTGGGAACGCGTTGATGGCCACTACCGTAGGCAGGCCGTATACGTTCTTCATGTTGTCTACATGCTGCAGCAGATTTGGAAGCCCGGCTTCCAGTGCCTGCAGGTTTTCTTTATCCAGGTCGGCCTTGGCAACGCCGCCGTGGTTTTTCAGGGCACGTACCGTGGCCACAACAACCACGGCGTCCGGTACAAGGCCGGCCATGCGGCACTTAATGTCTAAGAACTTTTCGGCGCCAAGATCCGCGCCAAAGCCGGCTTCCGTAATGGCGTAGTCCCCAAGCTTCATTGCCATTTTGGTGGCGGTAACGGAGTTACAGCCATGGGCAATGTTAGCAAACGGGCCGCCATGAACAAAGGCCGGTGTGCCTTCCAGGGTCTGCACCAGGTTCGGCTTTAAAGCATCCTTCAACAGCGCGGTCATGGCGCCTTCTGCTTTTAAGTCATGTGCCGTAACCGGCTTTCCGTCATAGGTATAAGCCACAATCATTCTGGCAAGGCGGGATTTCAAATCGGTAATGTCCGAAGACAGGCACAGGACGGCCATAACTTCGGAAGCTACGGTAATGTCAAAGCCGTCTTCTCTGGGCACACCCTGCATCCGGCCGCCAAGGCCATCCACAATGTGCCGCAGCTGACGGTCATTCATGTCTACTGCCCGTTTCCAGGTAATCTTCTTAACGTCAATTCCCAGTTCGTTCCCCTGCTGAATGTGGTTGTCCAGCATGGCGGCCAGCAGGTTGTTGGCGGCGCCAATGGCATGGAAGTCTCCGGTAAAATGCAAGTTGATGTCTTCCATTGGTACTACCTGGGCATATCCGCCACCGGCGGCGCCTCCTTTAATACCAAAGACCGGTCCAAGAGACGGTTCCCGCAGTGCCACTAAAACATTTTTCCCCAGCTGCCGCATACCGTCAGCAAGGCCAACCGTAGTGGTGGTTTTGCCTTCTCCGGCCGGGGTCGGGTTAATGGCGGTTACCAGAATCAGTTTGCCGTCCGGTTCATCCTTTTTGTCCTTCAGCAACTGATAGTCTACTTTTGCCTTATAATTTCCGTACTGCTCCAGATACTTGGCGTCCACGCCAGCCGTATCCGCAATTTCCGTAATGCGCTTCATTTGGCATTCCTGTGCAATTTCAATGTCTGTTTTATAAGCCATAAAAGACGACCCCCTTATGTGATTCTCTGCTCATTATAGCATCTTACCCCGCTGTTTACCATGTTCCTTCTTTTCTGTTACAATGGTTTTACTGTGATTTTACGAAAATGCTAAAGGGGAACCACTATGAAAAAGATCATCCTTGCCGGTGCCGGATACGGAGCCTTCACCTGTAGCTTCTTATTGGCCAAGGCCGGTTATGATGTTACTGTTTATGAAAAATCGGCGCAGGACCAGCTGGGACCGGATTGTTATGACCAGATTTCCCTGTCCGATTTTACCCGTGCCGGACTGCAGGCACCGCCACAGGAAGATCTCCTTCCTTCTACGGACTGCCTTCTGCATTCCCCTTCCGGCCTGGGCTCTTTACGGCTGCCCAGAAAAGCAAATGGGAACCGTGTTTCCGTAAACCAACACTTTCTGAAAACCTTTCTGACTGCCCAATGCAAAGCAGCCGGTGTCAAATTCTGCTTTAACACAGAGTGCCTGGA